>NZ_JANSHV010000094.1:0-12637 GCF_047461775.1 Synechococcus sp. R6-5 | reverse complement strand
CTTTAGCGGTCGGAGTCGGGTAGTTTACCCGCACGCAAACGAGATTTTGCCTCGGTGCCGGCAGGGATCCCAAGTAGCAGCCAAAACCTAATCTTGAGTATCCAACCTGCGCACCAACCAGCGCCGCAGCGGATGCCACACCGGCAAGGATAGGATCCAGCGGGATTGCTGCTCCAGCATGAGACGCTCCACCGGATACAGGCCGAACAGCTCATAGCGGCTTTGGGCAATCAGGATCCCCATCGTGAAGCTGACACAGAGCAACAACCCCAAAGTCGGCCATCCTGGGCGGTGAAACAAGGCATATCGCAGGCCCGTCCAAGTAAAGTAATCCCACAGGCGGGCTATATCCGCTCGCAAAGCCCAAAGGCTAGGGATCCCGACCACCAGCCACAGCAGGCCCAGAAAGATGAAGCTACCACCGTGATAGAGGCGCAGCAGACGCTTGGCTGCCGGAGACAGAGCTTGAGTGCCAGAGGCAGCTTTCTTTTCCGCAGCTGAGCCAGGATCAGGGAGCAAGGGCATGGGGATCCCAATTTTCGACACCTCAACACCCATTTTGGACTTATCTCCGACGCAATAGCTCGGTTGCATGGGATCCTCGAACTCAAACGAGTACTTTTCTGCTTTCGGCTCGCCCATTTTAAGGGATCGATGCACAGGGAGCCCAGTTGTGGCTCTCCCGCTGCACAGCGCCATCCAAAAAGGCACTGATCAAAGCATCTGCTCAAAGCATCTGCCGTCTGCAAGTCTTCCTTATCCGTACAGTCAAGTTTCCTGAGAGACGCCCAGACGTCCCGTTCCAAGAGCTTGGCAGACGATCTCTTTGACGTTCATATCCTGAGCGAAAACCAACATTCCCATGGTGAAGGGATCCCGCCCTGGCTCCCCAAGGCAAACCGCGCAATTTGCCCAAGCAACACTGCGGAAATCCAAGCCAGAGGCAGGTGGGCAGGGTTGGGGATTGGGAACTTGGTCGGGGATATAATGGCTCTGCACCCTTTTCTTCGGCCTTGCTAGCTCAAAGGATAGAGCACCGACCTTCTAAGTCGATGGTTGCAGGTTCGAGTCCTGCGCAAGGCGCTGGCCTTGCCCTCTAAGCCTTGCTTGGGGTTTCCGACAAGCTGCCCTGATGGGGGCACCACATCTGAACCATCACCTGCCGAGAGTGGCTTTCTACCCGCAGGGATCCGCCCATCAGCTCCACTGCCTTTTGAACCAGCGATAGACCCAAGCCCGTTCCCCCGGCGTTGCGGCAATCCAACTGGGGGATGCGATAAAACCTTTCAAAAAGGCGGGGCAACGCTTCTGCAGGAATTTCCACCCCTGTATTGCGCACCGTGATCAGCCAGCCGGGACGGCCATTGGAGTTAGCCTGGCTCACACTCAAATAGATGCTTTCCCCAGTGGGGGTGTACTTACACGCATTGTTTAAAAGCTCGCCAACCACCCGCGACAAGAGGCTCTCATCTGTGTAGAGGGGCGAAAGGTCGGGATCCCATTCCACCTGAAACTGTTGGCCCTGTTGGGCAGCTCGCAGCCGGAAGGGCTCGGCAAGATTGGGGATCCATTCCTGGGGAGATAAACAGGTAAGTCTGAGGACTTTGTTTCCGGATTCGAGGGCTTGCAATTCCAACAGGTCGTTGATTAACTCCAGCTCGCGGTTGGTCTCCATCTCCAAAATTTGAAAGTAGCGCCTTTCCCGCTCGGTTAGGTTGGCTTTAGATAGAAACCCAATAGCCAGCTTCATGTTGGTGAGAGGTGTGCGCATTTCGTGGGAGACCATGTGCAGAAACTCATCTTTGAGTTGGTTGAGCTCCTGCAACTGTTGCACCTGACGCTGGATCGTTTGATAAAGACGTGCTTGGCGAATGGCGATGGCACATTGGCCGGCTACCCGTTGGATAAGCCGTTGTTCCCGCTCGGTAAATATCTGCCCCGGTGGACGGGATCCACAAATATTCCCCAAAACAAGCAGTTCCTCGTCTTGCCCTGCCAGATCCCTTTTTTCACAGATGGGGGAGACGATCAGGGTACAGCGGTCATGGTTAGGCCAGCAGGGGTGATGGAGATTGCTGAAGTGGCAAAGCTGTCCGCGCTGGAGCTGACGAAGCACATGGGTGAAATCCGCAAACGAAACCTCCAGGGGAAAGCGCCGGATCCCTTCTCCGGCCAAATAGTCCACCGCCAAAACGCTGACCTGCCGCTCTGGGTCATGAAGGGCAATGGTGCAATTGGATAGGTTCAAGCTCAGGGCCAGTTCTCGGGCTACCGTTTCCAAGATTTTTTGTTCATCCAAAGTGGAGCGAATTTCTTCGGTGATGAGCTGGAGTAGCGCTTCGTCGTTGTAAGCTTGTTCGAGCTCTGCATTGCGCACCCGCACTTGGTAATCCAATTCAGCATTGGCCTGCTGCAGCTTTTGATAAAGCTCTGCCTGCTGAATGGCCACTGCCAGGTGCTCCCCGATAGCCTTGGCCAACTCGATCTCATCGGTTTGCCAATCCGGATCTGAAGTCAGGCGCCGCAGCGATAGCCCGCCCCACATTTGTTCCTGACAAGCCACCGGGATCACCAGCCAAGGGCCCAGTTGGTATTCTCGCTTCTCATAAATGGCAAAGGGATCGGCAATCTGCTCCGGATCCTGGACATGAAAAATTTGCAGCCGTTTCAAATGATCGAAAACCATAAAATCCCTGCTATCCGGCAGTCGCAGGTTCAGATTGTTGGGCAAATTAGGAAATCGGCTATGGCTGGCAATGCCCAACCACACGGCCTCAGCGGGCAGGTACTGATAAAGGGTAACTCGTGCTGCCTGCAACACTGCCCCCACTTCCCGCACCGCCACATCAAATAGGGTGGGTAAGTCCAGAGAGGTGTTGATGGCCTGAATGAGCTGATTAAACAGTCTTTCTCGCTGCAATTGCCGCTGCAGTTTCAGCTCAGCTTGCTTGCGAGGGGTGATGTTTCTGATGATCACCAGCACTTGATCTTCCCCAAAGGGAACGATGCGGGCCTGGCGATATTGGGGCTGAGGGGATCCCTCTGGGCAGGGGTATTCGATCTCTTGAGCTTGCCGGGTTGCTAGGGCCAGCTCCAGATGCTCGCGAATGGCTTGGGCTGTGGGCTCTGCCGCACCGGCGCAGACGACCTCAGGAAACAGCTCTTCAGGAGTTTTGCCCAGGTAGTAGGCAGGGGGATGGGGGACAGAAAAATGGCTGGGCGGCTTGAACTCCAGACAGCGGCCCTGGCGATCCAGACGAAGCAGCATGTCGGGCAGGGCTTCCAGGAGCTGGCGATAGTGGCGCTCTCGCTCGGCCAAGGTGGCCTCTAGTTGCTTGCGCTCGCTGATGTCCAGGGTCACGCCGACAATCTCGCCGGGATCCCCTTTCGGCCCCAAGAGCACAATCCCCTGGGAAAGCTGCCAGCGCATCTGGCCGTCGGCCTGGTAAACCCGATATTCCACCGAAAAGTTGGGATCCCCCTCTACCGCCCTGGGCCCAGCCGTCTGCAAAGCTTCTTTCACCCTTTGGCGATCTTCCGGGTGAACGTGCTGCAAAAACACTTCCAGGGTGAAATCTTGGCCGGGATCCAGCCCGTATTTGGCCTTGCACTGGGGAGAAGCACTCAACTCCCAGGTGCGCAGATCCAGTTGCCAATAGCCCAGTTGGGTGGCTTCTAAGGCCAAATAGAGATGCTCTGGATAAAAGCTGCCGTCTCCTGGCCGCACCGGCACCAGGCGGTATCGAGTTGAAGCCATCTCCCTCACCAGACGGTTAATTTGCCGCAAGCCCTGCCTCATTGTGGACGATTTTCAGGAGACGTGAGGGATCCTACTATTCGAATTGTTAGAAATTCCTAACCTTAAGCATGGCTTCAGGGTAACTCTTACGATATGGATATGTGTTCTCCGACACCAAACCTTCAACTTGAGCTGGACTTCAACTTCACGGGGAGAAGGCCTAGGGTCACACCCTGCTGATGCGACCGGGAGGCTTTGGGCCGGGCTTGTGGGAAAGGGGGGTGCCTCTGCTATAGTATCGTCAGTTGCATTTCGGATCCCAAGTGGTGGGATCCCCCTGGCAGGTAGGGTCGGGGCAGGTTTCGAGACATTTTTGCGTTTTCGGGAGAGGTCAACGTTGGGTTGTGCCTTCTCGGTGTGATCCTGCCCTTAGCCTGCGTGAAGCGTTTTCTCTTTTTTATGCTTTCCTGTGCAACGTTAAGCCTGACGTTTAATCTCAGAAAGTTTCTGCTGCTCTTAAGTTTGGGTTTGTTCCTGGCAAGGCCTGTATTCAGATTTTCCCGATGGGTTGACGGTTTCCTGTTCGCCCTGGCGCGGCTTCTCAAGGTGCCGTTGCCCTCTTCATTTGGTTAGCGGACGGGGAAACAGAAGATTGCTAGATCTGGACAATTAGCAGGGCCGAGGTTGTCTTCACTTCCTTGGGCTTTGGCTTAAGTTTTCCTTTCCCCGGGTATCTCTTGCAAAGTTGCCCGATGTTGGCGATGGCAACAGGATAGTCTGTTTAGCCTGCTGTTAGGTTTTCTGGATTCTCTGAGTTGGGTTGATGGGCTGGCCCGCGGCATGGCGAGCGAAGGGATCCCTTTGACCTTTCTCAGCAGACTTCTCCCTATTTTTTCCTAGCTCAACTCAATCATTTTCCAACTGAAGAATTCAAGGTTATTGCTGTGGTTTGTGAAGTTTCTCCCAGTTTGGATCGACATAGCCAGTCGAGTGAATCTGCTTTGCTTGGCCAGGCTTCATTGCCCCAAGGCCACCCCTTGGATCCCCTCAGTGCTGAGGAGATGCGGCAAGTGGTGCAGATCCTGCGCCGGCAACGGCCCCTCAGTTCTCAGGGGCGCTTTGTGACCATCCAGCTACAAGAGCCGGAGCGGCCTTGGATGGAAGCGTGGCAGCCGGGGCAGCCGTGGGATCGGCAGGCTTTCGTGGTGCTGTTGGATCCGGCCAGTGGCAACACCTACGAAGCCGTGGTCTCTCTGTCAACACAGCAGGTGCGCTCTTGGCAGCTCATTGCGGGCGTGCAGCCCCCCCTGTTGGATGATGAGGTGTACGCCTGCGACCGCCTGCTCAAGGAGGATCCCCAATTTTTGGCGGCTCTGCAGCGGCGGGGGATTGCCGATGTGGATTTGGTGATGGTGGACTACTGGACGGTGGGCTACTTCGGGATCCCGGAAGAAGAAGGGCGGCGGCTGGTGCGAGGCTTTTGTTTCCTACGTACTTCCCCTTGCGACAACGGCTATGCCCGCCCCATCGAGGGGCTCTACCCCTGGATTGACCTCAACCGCATGCAAGTTGTCAAGGTGGAGGATCGGGGTCTGTGGCCCTTGCCGCCGGAGTCCGGTAACTTCGACGAGCTGTTTTTCAAAGATTTTCGCCAAGACTTGAAGCCGCTAGAAATCACTCAGCCCCAAGGGGTGAGCTTCCAGGTGGACGGCCACCACATCCGCTGGCAGAAGTGGGATCTGCGCATCAGCTTTAACCCGCGAGAGGGGCTCGTCCTCCACCAGGTGAGCTACGAGGATCAAGGCCGCCTTCGCCCCATTCTCTACCGCGCCTCGGTAGCCGAGATGGTGGTGCCCTACGGGGATCCGCGGGATCCCCACTTCCGCAAAAATGCCTTCGATGTGGGGGAATACGGCATTGGCATGCAGGCCAACTCCCTGCGGCTGGGCTGCGACTGTCTGGGGGAAATCTACTACTTCGATGCCTGGCTGCCCACCAACAGCGGCGAGCCCATGCTTTTGAAAAATGCCGTCTGTATGCACGAGGAGGACTTTGGGGTGCTCTGGAAGCACACCGACTGGCGCACGGAACGGGCGCAGGTGCGGCGCTCGCGGCGGTTGGTGCTTTCCTTTTTCACCACCATTGGCAACTACGACTACGGCTTTTTCTGGTATTTCTACCAAGACGGCACGCTGGAGTTTGAAGCCAAGCTCACCGGCATCATCAACACTTGCGCCACGTTGCCGGGGGAAGAGCCGGAGTTTGGCGTCTTGGTGGCACCCCAATTGTCTGGCCTCAACCACCAGCACTTTTTCACTGTCCGCCTCGATATGGCGGTGGATGGGCCGTGCAACTCCCTCTATGAAGTGCATGCAGAACCTCTGCCTCTGGGGCCGGATAACCCTCACGGCAACGCCTTTCGCGCCCGCTCCACCCTGCTCAAAACCGAGCAGGAGGCTAAGCAAACGGTGGATCCCTTGCGGGGCCGCTATTGGAAGATTGTCAACCCCAATCGCCACAACCGCCTGGGACAGCCGGTGGCCTACAAACTGATGCCGGGGGAAAACGTCCAGCTTTTGGCCCACCCCGACTCTTGGCTGTACCGACGGGCAGGATACCTGGCCCACCACCTCTGGGCCACGCCCTACCATCCCGGCGAGAAGTTCCCAGCAGGGGACTACCCCAACCAACACCCCGGTGGCGAAGGGCTGGTGAAATGGACGCAAGCGAACCGATCCCTGGAAAACACCCGCCTGGTGCTCTGGTATAGCTTTGGCTGCAATCACTTCCCCCGCACCGAGGACTGGCCGGTGATGCCGGTTAGCTACATCGGCTTTATGCTCAAGCCCCTGGGCTTCTTTGAGTGCAACCCAGCTCTGGATGTGCCTCCTCCCCCGCCGAAGACCAAAGGCTGCTGCAGCTTTATTGACTACCCCCCTGCCTAGAGGGCGAGGATTCTTTCAAGTGCGAACAGCTTGGGCGCGACAGGAGTGAGAGGGGAGGCACTCTTCGCCCACGGGGCTTGAGACCTGGTTTCTGGGTCACCGTAGCAGGTGCCTTCCATTGCTCAGCCCCGGTCTTTGGTGCTGGGCAAAAGCTCTGCTCAGATCTGCTCAGATTGAGAGTTCACAAGCTGCTGCGAATCACAAACGAGTAGTTGCTGCCCGGTTCCAGCAGATAGTCGGATTTTTCCAGAAAACGGCTCAAGGGCTCGCAAATCAAAGCCCGCCCCACAGAAGGCTCCACTCTGAGCTCTCCGGCCCGAAAGCGCCAGCAAAAGCGCCAAACCCAACCATTGGCATTGACTTCCCCCTCAATGGCACCCTCTTGCCAAGAGCGGCGGGTAATTTGGATGTGGGCAGTGGTCTGAGGCAGTCGGCTCATCCGGCATCTCCCGACGGGATCCCTTGTAGGGTAGCGCGTGGCTCCCTCGCTGCCGCCAGCAGATCCAGCATGGGGAGTGAGGTATCAGAAGCTCAACCCGTGGGGAGGGATCCCGTACACAGGGTCAGTTCTTTCGATCTTCTGAGAGCGGCTGCAACAAACCCCCCAGGGTAGGGGGGCTGTTTCCTGAGCTCCTGCTAAGTAGGAAAAGCTGGCCAGAAGCTAGCGAGCGGCAGTTGCAAGGGTCTTCGAGGATTTTTTCTCTGGCTTTTCAGCCGCAACCTCTGCTAACAAAGCTCGCAGGCTGGGAAAAAGGAAGTGGTTCTCCTCGACATATTGCGCGCCGAACAACCCCTTCTCCGCCCAGAAAAACCGATCAACTGTATGTTCATTTCGTCGCACCAAAATAAGTGCGGGGGGCTGAATAGACTTCTCCTGAATATATTTTCGAGCAGCGGTTACAGACTTCTCCTCACCACTGTCCAAATTAAATTGAGGAATGTGATCTAAAATCTTGCGCCCTTCCAGACGACGGCGGCTCTTACGCTTTCTTCTCCTAACCAATGTAAGCCTCCTGTAGAAGGATGACCGAACAACCGCAACCGCAAAGAATATATCAGCGCTGCTTAAGAAAAGCAATAACTTTTACCCATTTTTGTTATCATCTTTTACAAAGGCAATAAAGACAGCAGTCGCCCTCAAAGCCCTTGAAGGGTTACTTATGGACGCGCCCAAAAAAATCTAATCGGGAACCTTTCTCCGAACAAAAAATCCTCCAACAATCGCCTGCAAAGAGAGCTGGCGATTGGGCGTTTGCTAGGTTGACTGCTGATATTGATGGGGGATCCGCGGGCTCTGACACCTGCGAAGAAAGTCAGATGCCGATGTGGGAGATCCGCATCAAATCTGGCCCCTAGCCTAACATTAACAAAAACGATACTCAACAGAACATATACCTAAGCTCAGCTTCAAGACAACCCCCTTTGGGCTGAAGTGCTAAGTCAATTGCCAGTGCTGCAAGTCTGGAGCTGCTCAACCGAGGAGAGAAAGGGGCACTCCGGTGCCGGGCTACCGTTGAACAGCGCATGTAAGACTGTACAACCAACTTCTTGTTTCTACAAGAGATCCCCAGCATGTCCATGCAGCCCTTGCGCGAGTTCATCCTGGGAGCCCTGGAGTGAGGAGTTCTGGTACCGTAGGGATTGGATAGATCCCGCGCCAGGTGACCGGCAAGCTGGAATGGGCTTGATGGGCTGCCAGGACTGCGTTGAACCGATTAGACGGAATTCAGGCATCTTGCTAGTCTGGCTTCAGGTTTGGCTGCACCTCAAGGGCTTAGGTCTATCTTGTCTGGGTTTGGGGAGTTTTGGGCATGATGAAATTCGCGTTGCTGATGGGTCTGGGACTCAGCTTGGGATCCCTGCCGGTTTGGGCACAGGGAGCAACCCCGTCGCCTGGCCCTGCTGCAACTGCTTCTCCAACTTCGGGGGAGGCTCCGGCCACAGCAACTCCCAGCCCTGTGGCATCTCCAGCCCTGACCCCAGAGCAAGTCACCGATGCCCAGGTGGAACAGTTGGTGCGGATTCTGTTGGAGTTGGATCCCCTGATTCGGGAAGCCAGCGCCCAACTGCGGGAAACCCAGAACGAGGAGGAGTACGAGCAAATTATGCGGCGCACAGAAACCCAAGCCAGCCGCATTGTCGAGGAGCAAGGGCTGACGGTGCTTCAATACCGCGAATTGATGACCTTGGCGAACGAAAATCCTGTTCTCAACCAGCGGGTTCGGGCCCGCTTGCAAGAAGTTTTGCAGGAAGGGGAAGCTTCCAACTCTCCAAAGCCGGCCACCCCGACGCCTACACCCTAGGCTGAGCTGGCTTGCCTTGGCCAAAGACAGGGAGAACCCGAGGCAGCCGCAAGGTAAAGCAGGTGTGGTTGGCCTCGCTGTTGAGGTGAATGCTTCCTTGCAACAGGCTTACCCGCTGCCGCACAAGGGCCAACCCCAACCCTGTCCCCCCTTGCCGCCAGGGATCCGCGCTGGGCACCCGATAGAACTTCTCAAATACCCGCTTTTGCTCTTCCAGGGGAATGGTTACGCCGGTGTTGAGGACTTGGATGTCCAGGTGGTCGGAATGGCAGGTGGCCTGAAGGCTGATCAGGTGCCCAGCAGGGGTGAATTTACATGCATTTTTCAGCAATTCCGCCAGCACCGACTTTAGCACTCCCGGCAGGGTAAAAATGGCAGACAGTCCTGGAGGGATCCCAAGGCTGAAGCGCTGATGGCGGCTATGGGCCTCCTGAGCAAAGGGCTCCGCGATCTGGGGCAACCACTCTTGCAGCTCCAACCAGCAGGGCTGCTGTGAACCGTTCGCGTTAGCGGGACGGAGTCCCTTGAGCATCTCCAACTGCTGCAGTTCCAGATGCTGAGTATCTGGAAGAGGAGGATTCGACAGCGGCCTTGGCGGGAGGACGGGCCGTGCCCCAGGTGCTGGGTCGCCGGAGTTAGCGGCAAAAGGGATGCCGCTGGGGGCCGGCTGCGCCATCCAACACCTCTAGGATGGCCTTGGCAGCGCGAGCCAGAACGCCGGGTTCTCCTAGGGCTGCCCGCATCGCGGCGTAGTCGGCTTGCAGTTGGGCTTGGCGTTCCGGCCGAGTTAGCAACTCCAGTGCCAGTTGGGCGATCTTCTCCGGCTGGGCCTGCTCCTGCAGCAACTCCGGCACAATGGGGCGCATCTGCACGAGGTTGGGCGGAGACATGAAGGGCACCGACACCCTCAGCCAATGGCGGGCGATCCAGAAGGTGAGGGGGTTAAGGCGATAGATCACCACCTGGGGGATCCCCAAGATGGCCGTCTCCAAGTTCACCGTGCCCGACTTGGCCAACACCAAATCAGCCGCTGCCAAGGCGAGGTGATGAGCTTTGTGGGGGGAGAAGAAGGGCAGAGCTTGGGGATCCAAAAGGGTGAGGTTGAGCCCAAGGCGGCGGGCAGCCCGCGCAATCGGGGCAGCAAAACGGGGCGAGGCCAAGGGCACCCAAAACTGCGCCTGAGGCAGGTGAGCTTGCAACAACTGAGCGGCCTTGAGCAAGACAGGCAGAACCGAGCGCAGCTCTTGCCGACGCGAAGCCGGCACCACCACCACCACCGTGGCTTCGGCAGGGATCCCCAACTGGGCTCTGGCGGCAGCACGGCTGGGCACAGCGGCCAAAATATCCAACAGGGGATGGCCCACATACTGGACATGGGCTCCTGCCGCCGCGTAGTAGCGGGCTTCCTCAGGGAAAATCGCCAACATCAGCCGCATCTGCTGGGCCAGTTGGTAGGTGAGGCGGGCATCCTGCGACCACACCCACTCTTGGGGAGCAATGTAATAGACGGCAGGGATCTGCCGCCGTTGCAGCAGACGGGCAATGCGGCTGTTGACGCCGATGTAGTCCACCAGCACGGCCACATCTGGCGGGTCTTGGGCTAAAAAGCGGCGAATCTTCCACTCCGTCCAGAGGGCGGGGCCGACAAAGGGAAGAGCCTCTAAAATGCCAACAGAGCTGATCTCGGTGGTGCGGTGCAACAGACGGGCCCCCGCAGCAGCCATGCGCTCCCCTCCCACGGCGGTGATGCGCAGCTGAGGGCGTTGGCGCAGCAATTCTTCGATCAGATGGCCGGCCTGCAGATCCCCTGAGACCTCGCCCGTGCAGATGAACAGGTGGCTCACTAGAGCTACGCTCCCGACCCCAATCTTTAGTCATCCAGCTCTGAAGTGCTCTGCACCGGCGGATCTTCCCCCCTCCCGCGCAGGGCCGGCAGAGGGCCACGTCGTTGGGGCTGGGAGAGGGAGTCTTCCAAAAATTGCAGCAGATGTTGCAGGGATCCCGTCTCGTCCACCCACTCTTTCCCCTGTAGGGAAAGGACATGGCGCTCTCCCTCCGCACCGCTGTTACAAACGACACACAGGCTGCTGCGCAGTGTTTGCAGCGCTTTTTCCAAAGGCAACCCTGAGCGGTACAAAAATCGGTAGACCTGCCGCAGCAAGGGCAGGGATCCCTCCATCCCTTGGGCTCGCCGCAGCCCCACCAAGTTCAGACCGCGGATGCGAGCCGGATGTCCTTCCACCAACATGTAGGGGGGAACGTCGCGGTCAACCCGGCTCATCGCCCCCACCATGGCCAAGCGCCCAATGCGGGTGAACTGGTGGATCCCGACCATGCCGCCAATGCGGGCTTGAGACTCGATGTGGATATGGCCGGCCAAGGAAACAGCATTGGTAATCACCACCTGATTTTCGATGACGCAGTTGTGGGCGACATGGGTGTAGGCCATCAGCAGGTTGTAATCTCCAATCAGGGTGGCTTCCCCTTCATTGGTAGCCCGGTTGATGGTGACGAACTCGCGGATGCGATTGCCTCTGCCGATCACCACTTGAGAGGGGGCGCCGCTGTACTTCAGATCCTGAGGCTCGGTGCCCACAACTGCTCCCGGAAAAATGTGGTTGCCCTCGCCGATTTCCGTCCAGCCATCGATCACCACATGGGCTCCCACCACCGTATGGGCAGCGATACGAACATGCTCGCCGATCACCGCATAGGGGCCAACCTGCACCGTTTCGTGCAGCTCAGCTTTCGGATGGATCACCGCAGTGGGATGAATCCGCTCCCGTGAGCGGTGCGGCGCACTTGCAGAGATGTTGGGAGTGGATCCCGCTGAAGCGAACGAACTCATTTCCGACCTAGCCAGCAACTGTGGTTACGCTCCCAACCCTGCGAAGGATCACCAAGACTTGACTCCAGGGGAGATGAGCCTTAGAGCTACGCCCCACTGTCGCGACAACATGTTTACCGTATCCCGACAGAAAGGCGCAAGCAGCCCCTGAGCCATCTTTCTATCCCAACACTTTATCTCAATTGCGAGAAACCCACACCGGAGCGCCTCCTGGATGGCCGCTGTTGGCCCATCAATCCACCAGGGAGAACATCAGCTCCCCCTCGGTTACCAGTTGCCCTCCCACCTGAGCGCGGCAGAACATCTTGCCAATGCGCCTCTGGCGAATGGTGAGCAAATCGGCGGAGAGCAGCAGCTGATCCCCCGGCAGTACCGGGCGGCGAAAGCGAACGCCATCGATCCCGGCAAACAGGGCCAAACGCCCGGCCACGTCCGGCAACTTGGTCAACACGATCCCCCCTATCTGGGCCATGGCCTCGACGATTAGGACGCCGGGCATGATGGGTCGGTTGGGGAAATGCCCTTGAAAAAAAGGCTCGTTGAAGGTGACGTTTTTCAGGCCCACCGCCCGTTGCCCCGGTTGATACTCCACAACCCGATCCACCAGCAAGAAAGGATAGCGATGGGGCAAGATCTCCAAAATCTGCTCCGTTGTGAAGACGGGGGGAGCAGTTGACAATTGAGCGGCTGCCTCAGCCGAGAGGAGGGGAGGAGGGGAGACATCAGAGGCCATGGTGAACCCACAGAGGCAGAGGACAAAACCAAATCCCGGACGGGGAGCATGACTCTAGTCAATAATAAG
>NZ_JANSHV010000093.1:0-4561 GCF_047461775.1 Synechococcus sp. R6-5 | reverse complement strand
CCCAGCTTGGTCTGGGGGATTTTTTTGTGGTTTCCCTAGCAACAAGAATGAAGTTTCGCCTACCCTCCAAGTGAAGAGGAACGGTTCGAGCCGCAGGGATCAGTGGGTGGCGCTCAGTTCCTTGGTTGGGCAGCATTGCAGAGCAGCAGGGCATCTGGATCCCAAAGGATCTGCCCATCAAGAGCCATTCTCCCCAACACCGGCATTCCTACTTGGGCTTCCAGGCGCGGGATCAAAGTTGCATCCAGCTTTTCCAAGGCTTGGGGATCCCCAGTTTCGGTCAGGGATCCAATCAGCACCCACCCCAAACCGCGGGCCTTGGCTTGGCGTAACAGGGCGGCAAAAGCAGCACCTTGGCTCAGAGCGGTCTCCCGCTGCAGCGTCAGCAGCAAGCTCAACCCCCACGCATGGGCCAGATCCGCCCAAGTTTGGCCTGGCCCCAGGGGATCGGCAACGCTGCCCGGCAAAACCAGTAGGGGATCTTTTTCTCCTGCCCACTCGGAGATTTGTTGCCAGAGGGCCTTTAGCTGAGCTTCCGAAGGGTTGGGATCCACTCTGAGCCGGCCCCAAGGGCGTTGAACCACCTGCTGCCAAGCGTCGGCCACTGCCGTAGCTCCTGGGATCCCCGGCCAGGTGTTGGCCACCATCACCTTCATGGCTCTGCCTCCCATAGGGCGAGAAACTCCGGCTGGATCTCGAAGCCAAACACCAAAGCCATATCCCGCAGCATGGAGACGGATCCCAGGTTCTGCTGCTTAAACCACCGCATCAACACAAAGATCTTCTGATAGACAAAGACCTCCAACGCTTCTGGGTTGTAAACAATACCCTCCCGAGGGTTGAATTGGTGGGGCACCATCATAGCCGCGTAACGGGCGAGTTCTCCTTGGCGCCAATTGAGAAAGTAGGGCATCCAGGGGTAGACTGTATCCCAACGAATAAACCACAGGCGCACCTCCGGGATCTCGGACAGCTCCCGTGGATCCTCAGGGCTGCGCGGCCAATCGATGGCGCATTGCACCTGCTGGGCAGCACGCACGGGATCGGCCATCAAGGTTTTCACCAGCTCATGGCCGGGGGTGAGATCCAGAGTTTGAATGGCCTTGGCAGGAAGGTAGAGGGTAATCGGCACGGCAACACAGCTATCTGGCTTGCAAATGCAGCTTATCTCAGCTCTGCTCTGTCTTGCTCGCCACTGGGATCCCTAGACGGGTGAGATCCAGGGCAAAACCTGCCGTTACCAAAAACACTTGGTCGGCCAGGGGAGCCAGCCTTTGGGTCAGTTCCCCCATCCGATCCCGAAACCGCCGCCCCAGTGGGTAAGCGGGCACCACCCCCCAGCCCACTTCTTCAGACACCAGGAGGATCTCCCCTCTATGGCTTTGCAAGGTTGCCAAGAAGGATTGCACCAAGGGATCCCATTCTGAAGAGGGACAGTCTAGGCCCTGCGCCACCCATCCCCCCAGCGAATCCACCAGCGCACAGCAGGGCTGGGGTAACTTTTGCAGTTCTGCCCCCAAGTCCCTCCCGGTTTCCCAAGTTTGCCAACCGGAAGGTCGTCGTTGCCGGTGCTGTTGAACGCGCTCTGCCCACTCTGGGTCAGTCTCAGGATCGGGTTTCGGCCCGGTAGCCAGGTAGATAACCGGCAAGCCCGAAGCCGCAGCCAAACCCTCTGCCAGCCGGCTTTTGCCAGAGCGCACAGGGCCACAGATCAGCACAATCGCCATTGGGTAGAATGGAAATCCACTGACGTTTGAGTCTAACCTCGACAACAGCCTGCTGAAGTCCTCAGCCGAGTGGTACCCGGTCAATCCTGAGGCTGAATCTCTATGCCCATCCGAATCGAGCACGCTGCCCAGCTGGAAGAGAAAACCTATTTTGCTCACGCCGGTTTAGAGCCTTTTCCTCTGCTCACGATTGGCTCCCTAAGCTACGGATATGAGTTTTTCCTTCATTGGATGGGAGAGTCATCCCGCGTCAAGATTGGACGTTGCACTTCGATTGCAGGAGGGGTGCATTTTTTCGTAGGGTACGAGCACCATACTGACTGGGTTACTACTTACCCTTTCACCCATTTACCTGATTCCTGGCGAGAGCTTCGTGCTTTGAAAGGGCACCCTGTAACTCGCGGAGATATTGTTGTTGGCCATGATGTTTGGATTGGCTATGGCGCTAAGATTCGCTCGGGGGTAACCATTGGAAATGGAGCAGTTGTTGGAATGGGTGCTGTGGTAACTCGAGATGTCCCCCCTTATGCCATTGTTGCGGGCGTGCCAGCGAGGGTGGTTCGCTACCGTTTTGCACCTGAAGTGATCGAGTGGCTTATCCAACTTGCTTGGTGGGATTGGCCCCTTGAAGCCATACGCCAGGCAGCACCTCTTCTCTGTCGGCCACTAGATCAGGAAGCAATGTCAGGGCTTTCTCAGATCAAGCAAAGCCTTCTTGCTGTTTGAAACTACTTGAGAAATTCCCCGCAGGCTAAGATGAGAGTTGGTTACGCTTGAAAAAACAATCTCGAATAACCTGACTGTACTTCAGGCTCAAAAGCTCGACCATGACAGATCCCAAGCCAACATCTCCGCCTGAACAAAAGGCTGCTTCGGCCTCTTTTCGATCTGCTCAACCGCTCTGGCTCAGCCTAGCGCTGGGGATCACCACTGCTCCCGTTTTGTTGGGCTTGGTCTTGGCAGATCGGGCCGGGAAATGGCTGGGATCCCTGAGCTGGGAAGATCCGGGTTGGTGGCTGGGGGAGCGGCTGCCCAACTTAGACAGCGCCCCGCTACAGGCCCATGAGCAACAGCGCAAAAACTCTGCCCCGGTCGAGAACCCCTAGCTTCTCTGTCACTTTCGTATCATAGGAAAGCGAACTAGCAGCAGGAGTTAACAGCCTTTGCGTAGACCGGCCAAACCGTCTCAGGAGCTCGCCTCCACATTCTCGGGGGTGCTGTTCTGGCTGAGCGCGTTTCTCTTCACAACGGTGTTGAGTGCTTGTCTGGGCTACCTATTTGGTCAGCGAGCTCTATCGGGGGTTTCTTCTCCCGTCACCGGCGCCGGTCGGGCTTCTCCTTCCCGCGAAGTTCGGGATCCCCGTACTGTGCCTTTGCTGAACGAGGCTGAGGTAATTGCAGCAGCCGAAGCCAGCCTTCGTCCGTCCCCAACTCCCACCCCCCTCTTTACCCCAGCACCCACGCCGGTTGCAACTCCCACTCCAACACCCACCCCCAGATTGTCTCCTGAATTGGCGGCGGCCCCGTCGCCAACTCCTCGCCCCGCCACTCCATCTCCTCCACCTCCCCGTCCGCGTCAGCAGGACGGAGTTCTTGCCCCGCCGGCGCCCACACCACCTCCGCCCCCCCTACCAATTGCCGCCAGTGGACAGGTCTCTATGCAGGTGCTCTCGGTTCGTCGCGAGGGAAGCCAAGTGGTTCTGAATGTAGCTATGCAAAACAACTCGGCAGAGACGGTGCGCTTTCTCTATAGCTTCCTGAACATTACTGACGACAATGGACGGTCAATCAACGCGCTCACCCAGGGTTTGCCGGGGGAGCTGCCCCCCAATAGCCAAGTCTTCCAGGGAACCATCCGCATCCCAGCCTCGAGCCTAGCCGGATCCCGATCCCTGTCCCTGAGTTTGGCTGATTACCCCAGCCGCCGCCACCGAGTGGGAGCCAGTGGGATCCCAGTGCCGCCGTAACACCCCTCTTCCTTTAGCTTCAGACCACAGATCCGGTCATGTAGCGTTGCGGAGCAACAGGAGCAACAAAGTTTGTACGGGGAACATGAGGTGGAGTTGAGAAGAGGTGCCTAGCCCAACCTTTGAACAGCCTGAGGAAATCCGAGCGCTTTTTGACCGCATTGCTCCCCACTATGACTCCCTCAACCAAACCTTGAGCCTGGGCCTCCATCAGGTTTGGAAGCGTATGGCCGTGCGTTGGTCGGGCGCCAGCTCAGGAGGATATGTGCTGGATCTGTGCTGTGGAACCGGTGATCTGGCTCTGCAGTTGGCTCGCCGAGTAGGACGAAGGGGACATGTGGTGGGCCTAGATTTCTCTCCCGCCATGCTGGCGATTGCCCGGCGTCGCTCCCGGCTCTTCCCTGGCTACTCCCTGGAGTGGGTTTTGGGAGATGCCTTGGCCTTACCTTTTCCCGACAGTAGCTTCGATGCCATTACCATGGGCTACGGCTTGCGCAATGTAACCGATATTCCCCAAGCCTTGCGAGAGATTAGGCGAGTACTGAAGCCAGGACGTCGTGCCGCCATTTTGGATTTTCACCGCCCCACAGGGATCCCTCTTTGCGAACAATTTCAGCGCTGGTACTTGAACACTCAGGTGGTTGCCCAGGCCGAAACTTTGGGACTGGGATCCGAATATGCCTACATTAATCCCAGCCTAGATCGCTTTCCCTCTGGAGAAGAGCAACGACAAATGGCCCTGCAGGCAGGGTTCGCCAGTGCCAAGTTCTACCCCCTAGCGTGGGGCATGATGGGGGTACTGGTGATTGAGAAGTTTCGTATTGTTTCCATTAATTCCACTAGGTCGTGTTGATCTTATGTTAGGAT
>NZ_JANSHV010000092.1:0-4119 GCF_047461775.1 Synechococcus sp. R6-5 | reverse complement strand
TCACCTTGCCCATCCGCAAGATCTGGTCCACCTGACATTCTACGGTCGTTTTATAGTCATTTTAGACAGGAATGAAACATTTGTGTATTGTTTCCTAACTCACCTCTCCCAAAGGAAGAGGGGCTGGGAGTGGTCGCAGAAGCTGCACGGAATGCTTGAGGAGTGTCTCAATCTAGTTTGGAATGACTATAGTCCTCAGATTGGGGTCTTTCGCGCAATTCTGGCGAGACTGGGATCTTGGCCAGGCTGGATAAGGCCCACCGATGCCTTTTGCACCTGCTGGACTTCTTGCAAAAGCTGCAAGTAAAAAGTCCGTCGTTCCCAATCCAGATCTCGGAGCCCACAGCCCGGCTCTCGATGGTGCAGGCAATCGCGAAACTGACAGGCGCCCAAGCGATCCCTTACTTCGGGGAAGCACCGTATCAACTGCAAAGGATGCACCGGCGGGATCCCTTCGCCAGCATTGAATCCCGGCGAATCGGCGATCCAACCGCCTTCCGGCAAAGGAAACAGCTCCACATGGCGGGTGGTGTGCCGACCATGGCCCAAACGTCTGGAGACGGCCTGAGTGGCCAGCCGAACGTCCGGCAGCAGCCGATTGAGCAAGCTGGATTTGCCCACCCCGGAAGGGCCCATCACCACCGAGATCTGATCTCGACAGCACTGTTGCAACTGGGGGATCCCAGCTTGGGTGTGGGCACTGACCAACAGAGGCTCATATCCCCACCTCTGCAGGCGTCCCACCCAGGTTGTCGCTACCTCGGGATCCACGCAGTCGCATTTGTTCAACACCACCTGAACCCGCAGTTGGCTGGCCTCGGCTTGCACCAGCAGACGACTGAGGGCGTTGGGCTCAGGGTCGGGCTCGGCCAGGGCCACCACCACCAGAACTTGGGTTGCGTTGGCAATAGCGGGTCGAGGCAGCTGAGTGCGCCGCGGCAGGATCGCCTCGATCACCCCCCGCTCCGGCCAGAGGTCGGCGGCAGCAGGCGGCAAGCGCACCTCCACCCAGTCCCCCACCATCACCTGCTGACCCATTTTTTTCAGCTTGGCCCGACTGGTACAGAGAATCTCTGCCGGCGTGGGCTTTTCAACCGGAAACCGAGCCGGGATCTCGGGAAAGAGGGCAGCCAAACTTGGATCGATCCGCACGCGATAAAAGTTGGCCTGCGCTGCTCGCACCCAGCCGGTACAATCTTTTCCTTCCGGTTTCACCGGGTTCATGGCGACGCAGGTGTGCCGCGACGCACCCAGAGAATGTAATGGCCTTCGGGGGAAGCTGCCTGTCCCTCAATCCGATGCCCGGCCATGGCTAGACTGTTGGGCACCTGCTCCAGAGGTTCTCCCGCATCCAGCCATAGCTCCAGCAGTTCTCCAGGAGCCATGCGCTCCAGGCGCAGCTTCGCCCGCACGTAGTTAAGTGGGCAAGGGATCCCGCGCTGGTCAAGGATAAACTTGACCTCTTCCGACGAAACAGCCTCTGCAGTCATTCTTCCTCACGCTCCCGGTTGCCAGGCATCTGGGCCAGCCCCCGCAACAACCCGCCCAAGAAACCATCCCGCTTGTTGATGCGTTCTCCGTGCAACTCAGCCAGGCGCATGAGCAATTCCCGCTCTTCCGAGCTGATGCGGGTGGGGATCTCCACCACCAGCGTGATTTGGTGGTCGCCCCGAGACATCGGGTTGCCAATGCGAGGTACCCCCTTACCTTCCAGAGTCAGCACTGTACCCGGCTGGGATCCGGCTGGGATGGTCAGCTCCACCTCCTCCTCCAGGCCGGCTTTCGAGTCCACGGTGGGCACAGAGACTTTGGCCCCCAAAATGGCCTGCAAATAGCTCACCCGCACCTCCGAGAGAATGGTCAGGCCATCTCGCTGGAAGTCGGGATCCGGTTCCACGAATAGGTAGACGTAGAGATCCCCGGGCGGGCCACCGCGTCGACCGGCATCGCCTTCTCCGGAAACCCGCAAACGGGTGCCACTGTCTACACCGGCTGGGATGTTGATGCGCAGTTTCTTCGTGGTTTGGGCCAAGCCCTCGCCGTTGCAGTTGTAGCAGGGCTCTTCCAACACCTGACCGCTGCCACCACAGGTGGGACAAACCGAGACCTGGGTAAAGTTGCCAAACGGCGTGCGGGTTGCCCGCCGCACCTGACCGCCGCCCCCGCAGGTGGGGCAAGTTTTCACCTCCGTACCGGGCTTAGCCCCGCTGCCTCCACAGACGTTGCAGACTTCCAAGTGGCTGATGCGAATCTGCTTTTCGCCGCCGAAGATGGCTTCCAGAAACTCCAGTTTTAGGTCAAAGCGCAGATCATCGCCCCGTACCGGCCCCTGGCGACTGCGGGCATAGCCGGCTCCTGCCCCTGCAAAGTTGGTGAAAAAGCTCTCGAAAATGTCGGCAAAGCCACCCATCCCCGCAAAATCCTGGAATCCACTTGCTGCCGCAGCAGCTCCACTCAAACCCGCTTCTCCAAAGCGATCGTAGCGAGCTTTTAGCTCATTATCAGAGAGCACCTCATAGGCACGGTTGATCTCTTTGAAGCGCTCCTCGGCGCCTGGCTCCTTGTTGACATCCGGGTGGTACTTACGAGCCAACCGTCGATAGGCGCGCTTGATCTCCTCTTTGGAGCTATCGCGGCTAACCCCCAAGATTTCATAGTAGTCGCGAGCCATAGAAGCGCTTCAGAAGAGGTTAAAGATCAAAACATCAGACACACTTGAGATGCAACTTGTCAGGCAGCACAACCGAAGCAGACCTACAAGGCACCGGAGCTGGGGGAGAGCAAGCAGTTGCCTAGAATCCTCAGCGAGCTCCATAGATCTCGCTACCCATCTCCAGCAGGACAGCCCGCAGTTCTTCCATTGCGTTCCGTAAAGTTGCTAAGTCTACGTTATCATTTGCCAGCAATGCCCTCAATGTGCCCGCCACTTGAGCCCCCCGCTGGATTCGAGCTTCGCTGAGGCGATTGCCATGCTCCTGCAGGGTTTTGTCGTAGTTGTAGAGCAGGCTATCTGACTGGTTGCGGGCTTCCACCAACTGCCGCCGGCGCTGATCTTCTTCGGCATAGGCCTCCGCTTCCCGACGCATTCGCTCGATCTCGCTGCTGCTCAAGCCACCGTTGTTGGTGATCTTGACGCTCTGCTCGATTCCTGTCCCCTTTTCCCGAGCCGAGACTTTCAAGATCCCGTTGGCATCGATGTCAAAAGAAACCTCGATCTGGGGCACCCCACGGGGAGCCGGCGGGATCCCGGTCAGCTGAAAGCGGCCCAAGGTTTTGTTGTCTTTGGCCATGGCCCGCTCTCCCTGCAGGACGTGAATCTCCACCACACTCTGGCCATCGGTGGCAGTGGAGAAAATCTGGGTTTTACTGGTGGGAATGGTGGTGTTGCGCTCGATGATGCGGGTGAAGACTCCCCCCAGCGTTTCCACCCCAATCGAGAGAGGGATCACGTCCAGCAGCAGTAGATCTTTCACTTCTCCACCCACCACGCCTGCCTGGATGGCAGCGCCAAGGGCCACCGCCTCGTCCGGGTTGACGGAGCGATCTGGGTTTTTTTTGAAGATTTGCCGAATTTTCTCCTGGACAGCGGGAATACGAGTAGAGCCGCCCACCAGCAGCACGCGGTCGATGTCTGCAGGGGAGAGGCCAGCATCCCGCAGCGCCTGTTCTGTAGGCTCCACGGTGGCCTCCACCAGATCCCGCACCAACTCCTCAAACTTGCCGCGGGTCAGCTCCACTTCCAGGTGCTTGGGCCCCGAATCGTCGGCGGTGATAAAAGGCAGGTTAATGAGTGTAACCTGGGTGCTGGACAGCTCAATTTTGGCCTTCTCAGCAGCCTCCCGCATCCGCTGCAGGGCCATGCGATCCCGCGAGAGGTCGATCCCTTCCGTCTCCAAAAACTGACGGATGAGCCAATCGACAATTCTTTGGTCGAAGTCATCCCCCCCCAGGTGGTTGTTGCCGGCAGTCGCTTGCACCTCAAACACGCCGCTGCCCAGTTGCAGCACCGAGACATCGAAGGTGCCGCCACCCAAATCGAAAACCAGAATGCGTAGGTCTTGATCTTGTTTGTCTAGGCCATAGGCCAGGGCGGCTGCTGTCGGCTCGTTGATGATGCGC
>NZ_JANSHV010000091.1:0-34976 GCF_047461775.1 Synechococcus sp. R6-5 | reverse complement strand
CGGGCCTCCAGCCCGAAAATTTGGTGAAAGCCCCGATCCCGTTCGTGTCAGCAGTGCGGAACATTTTGGCCAGGCCCGCCGTTAGAGGACAAAGTTAACCAGCTTTTTCGGCACCACCACCACTTTTTTGGGTGTTGCCCCCTCCAGGTATTTCTGCGCTGCTTCTGACCGAAGGGCCAACTGTTCCTGCTCCTCCGGCGTCACCTCGGCAGGGGCCTCAAACGAGCCGCGCAATTTGCCGTTCACCTGAATCACAATGGTCACCGTGTCGGCCACCAGCGCTGCCGGGTCATAGCTGGGCCAAGACTGCCGATGCACCGAGTCTGCGCCCCCCAGCGCCTGCCACAGCTCCTCCGCAATATGGGGGGCAAAAGGCGCCATCAGCAACACCAGCGTGCGGATCCCCTCTGCATAGACCGGCGAATCCAGGATCCCGGCCTCCCCCAGAGCATTGCTCAGCTTCATCAGCTCGGCAATGGCGGTGTTGAATTGATAATCGTTTTCCAGATCTTCGCTGACTTCCTTGATGGCGGTGTGGATGGCCCGGCGCAGATCTTTTTCCGCCTTGGTCAGGGATCCCACCTCGACCTTGGCCGGCAACAGCTCTGAGACCCTGCCCCGCCAGGACTCCGTCCCGCCACCGCGAACGACAAACTCGTACACCTGCCGCCAGACGCGGTTGAGAAAGCGAAATTGCCCTTCCACGTCGGCATCGTCCCACTCCAGATCCTTCTCCGGCGGGGCCTTGAACAAGATAAACATGCGGGCCGTATCTGCCCCGTAGTGGGCCAGCACCTCCTCGGGATCCACGCCGTTGCCCTTGGATTTGGACATGGTAGCGTAGATAACTTGCAGGGGCTCGCCCGTTTCCGGATCCCGCGGGTTGTCGGGATCCTGCACCAGAGCTGCCGGGATCCAGCGATCCTTGCCGGACTTGTTGGGGTTGTAGTAAGTGCGCCCTTGCACCATCCCCTGGGTGAGCAGACGCGAGAACGGCTCGTCAAAATCCAGCAGCCCCCGATCCCGCAACACCTTGGTAAAGAAGCGGGAGTAGAGCAGGTGCAGGATGGCGTGCTCGATGCCGCCCACGTACTGATCCACCGGCAGCCAGGCGTTCACCCGGTCTTTGCGGAAGATCTCTCGGTCGTTGCGGGCATCGCTGAAGCGCAGGAAGTACCACGACGAGCAGACAAAGGTGTCCATGGTATCGGTTTCCCGGCGGGCTTCCGTGCCACAGGTGGGGCATTTCACCTTCACCCAGTTCTCCAGCTGGGCCAACGGGGATCCCCCTCGCCCCGTCAGCTCCACATCCTCCGGCAAGAGCACCGGCAGATCCTTCTCCGGCACCGGCACAATGCCACAGTGGGGACAATGGATCACCGGGATGGGACAACCCCAGTAGCGCTGCCGCGAGATCAGCCAATCCCGCAGGCGGTAGTTGATCTGCTTTTCCCCCAGCCCCTGGGCTTCCAGCCAGGCGATGGCTCTTTCCACGCTTTGCCCTGGGCCTTTGCCCACCGGGATCCCGTCTAGGGGGCCAGAGTTGATCATCACCCCTTCCCCCGTCCAGGCAGCCTGCAGTTCTGAGGACTCCGTCCCGCTGGCGCGATCCGCTGAGGCCGGAGAACCCTCCGGCGGCTGCACCACCCGCTTGATGGGCAGGCCGAACTTGCGGGCAAACTCGAAATCCCGCTGGTCGTGGGCGGGCACGGCCATGATGGCCCCCGTACCGTAGCCCATCAACACATAGTCGGCAATCCAGATGGGGATCCGCTCTTGGTTAACGGGGTTGATGGCGTAGGATCCCGTCCAAACCCCTGTCTTTTCCCGGTCTTCGGCGCTGCGCTCGATCTCGCTGCGGGCAGCGGCCTGGGCTTGATAGGCTCTGACGGCCTGCAGTTGCTCGGCAGTGGTGAGCTTGTCCACCAAGGGGTGCTCCGGCGACATCACCATGAAGGTGGCCCCCCAGAGGGTATCGGGCCGGGTGGTGAACACTGCCAGCTCGTCCCCTGCCTCGGTTTTGAAAATCACCTTGGCCCCCACCGATTGGCCAATCCAGTTCTCCTGCATGGTGCGCACCCGCTCCGGCCAGCCGGAGAGCTTTTCCAGATCCGCCAGCAGTTGGTCGGCATAGGCGGTGATTTTGAAAAACCACTGCTTGAGCATGCGCTTTTCCACCAGGGCGCCGGATCTCCAGGAACGCCCCTCCGCATCCACCTGCTCGTTGGCCAGCACCGTCTGATCCACCGGATCCCAGTTCACCGCCGCCTCTTTCTGGTAGGCCAAGCCCGCCTGCAAAAATTGCAGGAAGATCCACTGCGTCCACTTGTAGTAGTCCGGCGAACAACTGGTAATCTCCCGCTCCCAGTCGTAGGACAGGCCCAACCGCTGCAACTGATCCCGCATCTGGGCAATGTTTTGGTAGGTCCACTTGGCCGGTGGGATCCCCCGGTCGATGGCGGCATTCTCCGCCGGCAGGCCAAAGGCATCCCAGCCCATCGGGTGCAGCACTGCGTATCCCTGCATTCGTTTGTGGCGGGCAATTACATCGGTGATGGTGTAATTGCGCACATGCCCCATGTGCAGGTTGCCGCTGGGGTAGGGGAACATAGACAGGGCATAAAATTTGCGGCTCCCGTCCTTCAGCTCTGGGGTGCGATCCAGCCCGATTTCACGCCAGTGGGCCTGCCACTTGCTCTCAATGGCCTGGGGATTGTAGCGCGCGTCCACGGTTCGATGCTCCTGGGAAAAAAGCGCATACGCTGGGAGATAGAAGCATTTTGACATACTCCCCACGCCAGTGCTCTCAAGCAAGGAACGGGATCCCTATTGGCGCTGACAAACCGACAAGCAGGGATCACAAGCAGGGATCAGTAGGTTTCTTCGTGCCACCTGTCTGCTTTCTTCAGTTCCTTCTGGAACTTGCTCCAATCCTGACCGGCTTGTTCGGCCAAAGGCCCCATGACGTTGTTGATCCCGTCCTCCATCCCCTTGAGGCCGCAGATGTAGGTGTAGGTGTTAGGCTTCTGGAGCATGTCCCACAGCTCGGCACCGTACTCGGCCATGCGGTTTTGCACGTACATTTTCTTGCCATCGGGGGTCTGTTGCTCGCGGCTGATGGCGTAATCGACGCGGAAGCGATCCCCGTACTGGGCTTTCCAAGCCTCCAGATCCCCGTGGTAGAGCAAGGTGGAAGTGGTGGGCACCCCAAAGAACAGCCAGATCTTGCCCTGATAGTTGGGATCCTCTTCAAACAGGTGCTTGATGAAGGCGCGAAAAGGGGCAATGCCGGTGCCGGTGGCGATCAAGATCAGGTTGGCGTTCTCATCTTCGGGCAGTAGGAAGGTTTTCCCCGATGGCCCCGTGATCATCACCTCGTCGCCTGCCTTCAAATCGGTGAGGAAGCCGGAGCAGACCCCCACCCCCGGCTGGCCTGTCTCTCTATCGACATATTCAGCCCGCTTCACGCTCAAAGAGACGGTGCGCCCCTCGCCATCATCGCCAAAGCGGGTGGAAGCAATCGAGTAGAGGCGGGGCTTGTGGGGCTTGCCCTTGGCATCTTCGCCAGGAGGGATAATGCCAACGCTTTGCCCTTCTAGGTAGCGGTAGTTGGGATCCGGCAAGCTGAGCACAATGTGCTTAGTCAGTCCGGGTGCTCCTTCACCGACAATGGAGTAGGTCTCCACGCAGTGGCCGATCAACGGTGCGTTGGGACGATACAGATTGACGACAACCTCTCGCTTTTCTGCGCTGGCAACCATACCTGCGATCTGCTCCTGGCACTGGGAGGAAATGAGTTTACATATAGCAAAATAGCAAACACCACAGCAGCCCGGCTGCTCAAATGGAACTTGTCAGAGGAGAAGCAGACGACCTTCGCCAGCCCCCCAGGCCGTCCTGAGAGCGGCAACCCCGGAAAAATAATCCCGGCCAAGCTCATCGGCCAAAAATATGGATTTTTTGTTAAATTGTTGCTTGTGGTGCCCACAGCTCTGGCCTGCCAGCGGCTTGTGATGTAACGGCTTTATTTGGTATCATGCAAGACCGTAACAGTTGGTAACTTTCTAGAGCCTTTTTCTCAGTTTTGCCCTGCCCGTCCCCAAGGAGTT
The DNA here is from genome assembly GCF_047461775.1 of Synechococcus sp. R6-5. NCBI lineage: Bacteria > Bacillati > Cyanobacteriota > Cyanophyceae > Synechococcales > Synechococcaceae > Synechococcus > Synechococcus sp. R6-5. Next base: position 30,867 of record NZ_JANSHV010000091.1, on the reverse strand, counting down.
CCCATGGCAAGCAGTCCTGATCGTGTTGTGATGATTGGTGTCGCCGGAGATTCTGGCTGTGGCAAGTCCACCTTTTTACGCCGGCTGGGGGATCTATTTGGCCGGGATCTGATTACCACCATCTGTCTGGATGACTATCACTCCTTGGATCGCTACCAGCGCAAAGAGAAGGGCATCACGGCGCTGGATCCCCGCGCCAACAACTTCGACCTGATGTACGAGCAGGCCAAGGCGCTTAAGAACGGCCAAAGTGTGATGAAGCCCATCTACAACCACGAGACGGGGCTGATTGACCCACCGGAGCTGGTGGAGCCCAACCGCATCATCGTCCTGGAGGGGCTGCATCCCATGTATGACGAGCGGGTGCGCCAGCTGCTGGACTTCAAGGTGTACTTGGATCTGGCCCCAGAGATCAAGATTGCTTGGAAAGTGAAGCGGGACATGGCGGAGCGGGGCCACACCTACGAAGATGTGTTGCGCTCAATCGAGGCTCGCCGCCCGGACTTTGAAGCCTATGTCGATGTGCAGAAGCAGTACGCCGATGCCGTCATTGAGGTTTTGCCTACCCAGTTGTTGCCGGAGCTGGATCCAGAGCACAAAGTACTGCGGGTGCGGCTGATCCAGCGGGAAGGGGTGAAGTACTTCGACCATGTTTATCTCTTTGACGAAGGCTCCACCATTGATTGGATCCCCTGCGGCAAAAAGCTGACCTGTTCCTACCCGGGGATCCGCCTCCACTATGGCCCTTCCACCTACTTTGAGCACCCGGTTTCGATTCTGGAGATCGACGGCACCTTCGACAAGCTGGAAGAGGTCATCTACATCGAGAACCACCTGAGCAACCTGTCCACCCGCTACTATGGCGAGCTGACGGAACTGTTGCGCAAGCACCCGGAATACCCGGGATCCCGCAATGGCTCTGGCCTGATCCAGGTCATCGTGGGCCTGAAGCTGCGCGCCCTCTACGAGCAAATTCGGGCAGAAGCCAAAGAGCTGGCGGTGGCTTCCTAGTGTTTGCCCCGCTTAGGGGATCCCTTCGGTAAAGTGTTGGTGCAGGTCGGCTGACCCAGCATAGGTCGGCAGTAGGGCTTCGGTGTATGCAGGGATTCCAGTTGGAGATCTTTCCAGAGGGATCTGTCCTGATCCAACGGGCCATCGAGATTTGGCAAGGTCGGTCAGCCGCTGCCATTCGCGAGCGGGGACGCTTTACGGTGGTCTTGGCCGGGGGAAGCACCCCCAAGAAGCTGTATGCTGCCCTGGCCCAAACCCCAGGGATCCCTTGGCAACAAACCTGGCTGTTCTGGGGAGACGAGCGCTATGTTCCCCCGGATCACCCTGAAAGCAACTACCGTATGGTGCGGGAAACCCTGCTGCAGCAGATCGGGATCCCGGCGGCTCAAGTTTTCCCTATGCCCACCCAAGCGGGGGATCCCCTTCGCGATGCTGCCGAATACGAGGCCACCCTACGGCAGATTTTCGGTGCAGAGTGCCCTTCTCTCGACCTGGTATGGCTGGGAGTGGGGGAAGACGGCCACACAGCTTCCTTGTTTCCCGACACCGCCGCTCTGCAGGTGCAGCACCGCTGGGTGACGGTGGGGCAAAAAGGGCAGGAGCCGCGTCTAACCTTGACCTATCCTGTTCTGAACCAAGCAGCCCAGGTGGTGTTCCTGGTAACCGGAGCGAACAAAGCCCCCATCGTGAAAGAGGCGCTGACCACCGAGGCCCACCTACCCTGCCAGCGCGTAAACCCCAGAGGACGGCTGCTGTGGTTGCTGGATGCGGCGGCAGCAGCTCAACTGCCCCTGCCCTGTGTCCCGCTGCTCAGCTAAACAACAGGCGGGCTAACTGCCGATGGGATAGGATCCCCAGGCCCACCGCCCCCAAAATCATCCCAGCCCATTCCAGTGGCCACAGGTTTGATAGCCCCAGCGGCCAACGCACCAGGTTTCATGGGTCGAGAACCGGCGGGGCAGGGATCCCTCAGGGGTTGCCGGGCAAATTCTTCAGTATTGGAATCACCAGCTCTTGGACAGGCAACGCTACAGGCTGAGCGGGGTCACTGCTCAGGGAGCTGGATGGCGTAGAAGGGGAAGAGCTGGGGATCTCGCCCATGGGCCGCAGTTGCCAGCGGATGATCTGCTCGCCGCGGTAAAAGGTAACCAACAACTGATCCCCTTGCGATTGGATTTGCCAGGTGCCATCACCGCTGGTTACCGAAATATGGCCGCCGGAAAAGGGTGCATCCAAAGCCGGCCCCGATTGGCTCCAGATACGCCCGCCACCCGTTTCCAAGATCAATTGCACCGTCGCCCCCTGCCCCTGGCCGCTCAAAATTTGGCCGGTTCCGCTCCAAACTCGGGTTTCCGTCTGAGCCACGGCGGGTTGCCCAAGCTGCAGAACCATGAGCAACAGCCCTGCCCAGCTCCAGTGATTTCGCAGCCTCCCTCTCCCATCAGGGAAGAAGGAAGAAGAGCGAGAGAAACAAGCCATTGCACTCACGTTGATACCACGCGCCGCGATAGGACTGAAACAGACGAAGAAGAAGGCGAAAAGGTGTCGCAGGAAGCAATCCCTTACACAGTTTTTTTCACAGCTCGCTGAAAGCCTTTGGGATCCCTCTGCGCTCTCTTGGCTCTGGGTTAAGCCTGCTGCTGGAATCCGCCCTCGGCTTGATCCCAATCTAGCAATCTCCATCCCCCCAGACAGGATGTAACCTGAGACTCTGGCTGCGGGGATCCCCAGCAACCGTTTCGTCAATGCGCAGAGTCAAGACCCAGAGTGCCTCCGCCGCAATCGTAAGCCTCACTACTTGAGAGAAAGGAAACGCTCCAGAGCTGCCACCATTGCCGGTGGCCAACGGCGGACGGTTTTCACCCATTCCAGGTCGGCGTAGCGGGGATCCAGTCCTTGCACAGCCACCCAGTGACTTTCAGCCTCTCCCTGGCGACCCTGCGCCCAAAGAATGGCGCTGAGAGCAGCCCGCATATCTGGAAACTTCGGGTACTTGCGCACCAGAGCCCGCATCAAGCGCAGGGCAGCTTCTGTTTCGCCCACCTGGTAGAGGCTCAGAGCATAGTTGGCCTGAGCAAAGGCGTAGTCGGGAGCCAGTTCTGTAGCGCGGCGGTAGTCAGCCAAGGCCTGTTGCCATTGGCCCAGCCCTGCTTCCGCATTGCCACGGTTGTTGTAGGCCGCCGCATCGTTGGGATCCAACTGCAACACCCGCTCATAATCGGCAATTGCTTCCTGCCACCGCCCCAGCCCCTCCAGAGCAGTTCCTCGATTTAGATAGGGATCCGGCGCCTCAGGGGCCAAACGAATGGCCTCAGCGTAATCCTCCAGAGCTGCCTGCAGTTGGTGCTGGCTGACACGGGCATTGCCCCGGTTGCTCCACAGGGCCGGGTTGTCCGGCTGGATCTGCAACAGTTGAGTCCACAGGGTTTCCGCCCGGGCAAAATCTCCCCTCTGAGTTGCAGCAAAGGCTTCCTCAAACAGTCGATCGATCTCGTGATCTACCCTGTTGCTCGCTGCCGTTGCCACCACACCCGATCCAGGCCAGACAGGGATCCCCAACCAAAGCAGCAGCCCTAGCAACAGAGCCGAGAGGACATTGGAGACAGACTTCATGGCCGCCAAAACCACCTCAGATGGGGTGTTTCCACCTTAAGCCATCGCCACAGAAGGGGGTCTGATGGTTAGCGCGCCCTGGAGGACTCGAACCCCCGACATCCGGTTTTGGAGACCGACGTTCTACCAACTGAACTAAGGACGCATTGGCCAAAGGTTACACCCGCTTACCCAGTGTAGCAGGTACACCTAATTTTCAGAGGAGCTGTTCCTCAACTATCTGGGCTCTCTGCCTTAGCCTTGATGCGAGTGGCTTTGCCCACCCGATCCCGCAAATAGAACAGCTTGGCCCGACGCACTTTACCCCGCCGCAGCACCTGAATCGACTCGATGCGCGGGGAGTGAATGAGGAAAACCCGCTCCACACCGATCCCTTGGAAAACCTTGCGCACCGTAATGGTGCGGTTGATACCGGAGTGGCGCATGGCAATGACCGTGCCCTCAAAGGCTTGTACCCGCTCCTTGCCCCCCTCTTGAATGCGAACTCCCACCCGTACCTGATCCCCAACCCGAATCTCCGGCAGATCCGGCTTCATCTGGGCAGCTTCAATGGAGCGGATGATCTCCTCAGCGTTGATGCGAACGTTCATGGCCTTCCCGCGCTACCGGCAGCTAACCATGGTAACAATCGTCGCTGTTTTTTGTACAGAGCTGGCCGACATAGAGCTCAAGAGGTGGGAGACTGTGTTTACGCTTCCCCCATTTTTCCAATAGGCTAGACAAAGATAAAGCTTTTGTTACAAACGGGAGACTTTTGTGATCCTGCACACCGATGAGCCCAAGACGGGATCCCTGTCTACTCCCAGGCCTGCAGATCAGCCTCTGCCCCAGAGCAAACCCCGCCCCAAGAGATTTCCCTTCGGTTGGATGCTCTTGGGCTTGCTGTTGGCCGGCCTAGGGGGCAGCGGTCTCCTGATCCAGCGTCAGCTGCAGCAGCAGAGGGCAGAACGGCTGGAAAGATTGACGGTACCGGTTCAAGTGGTGGATCTGACCCAACGCCTGCGGGTGAGCGGCCAGGTGCAGCCGCTCCGCCAGGTGAATGTCAGCCCTCGCGAGTCGGGTCGCCTGGCGGAACTGTTGGTGGATCAGGGAGATGAAGTGGTGGCAGGGCAGTTATTGGCCCGGATGGACTACGGCGATCTCGCCAGTGGCATTCGCCAAGCCCAAGCCCGCATTCAAGAGCTGCAAGCCCGTCTAGCGGAGCAACAGGCCGGAGAGCGCCCCCAGGTGATCGCGGCGGCCCAGGCCAGGGTGGATGCTGCCCGGTCGCAGGTGGACTTGGCTCAGAGGGAGTTAGAGCGCATCCAGGCCCTGGTGCAGGCGGGGGTGGTAGCCCGCAGCGAGCTGGATCAACGCTCGGCCCGCCTGGAACAAGCGCAAGCGGATTTGCGAGCTGCTCAACAGGAGTTGGAGCGATTGCAACTGGGGAGCCGCCCGGAAACCCTACAGCAAATTCAAGCCCAAATTGCCCAGGCACAAGCCGAGCTGGCCCAACGGCAATCCCGGTTGGCTGACACCGAAGTCCGCGCCCCCTTTTCCGGTGTGGTGGTGCAGCGCTTTGCCGAGGTGGGATCCTTTGTAGCTCCTACAACAGCAGCTTCCGATGCCACCGCAGCTTCTTCCAGCTCCATTTTGGCGCTGGCCCAGGGAATTGAGGTGCGGGCAGAAGTGCCAGAAGCCCAAATTGCCCAGGTGCGGGTGGGCCAGCCAGTGGAGATCCGCTCCCTGGCTTACCCCGACCGCGTAGTGCAGGGGCGGGTGAAGCGGATTGCACCCGCTACGGTGGTGGTGCGAGAGGTAACCGTCTTTCGGGTCTTCGTTGAACCGGAGCCTGGGGCCGACTTTTTGCGCACCGGCATGACTGTTTCGGTGGATTTCATTGGGGATCCCCAGCCTCAGGCTCTGACGGTGCCCTCAGTGGCTATCCTCCGGGAGGAAAGCCAGGAAGGCGTGCTCCTGCTGGATCCCCAAACCCGGCGACCTGTCTATCGCCGCGTGGAAACGGGCATTACCCAGGGTGGAGTTACCCAGATCCTCTCCGGTCTGCAGGCAGGGGATCGGGTCTTTACTGCCCTGCCTCCTGGGGTGAACCTAGAGACTTTGATTAAAAGAGCGGAGCAACAGCCATGAGCCTGGCAACGGCGGCCAAAATGGCCTGGCAAATGGTGCGACGACATCGCCTGCGCACAGGGCTGAGCATGCTCGGGATCCTCATCGGCAATGCGGCGGTGGTGGCCATTGCCGGATTTGGCTATGCTGCCCAAGAGATGGCAGTGGATCAATTTCGCTCCCTGGGCACCAACTTGCTGATCGTCTTTTCGGCCAACTTGGGCCTGGTCGATGCCGGCAACATCCGCCCCCTCACTTTGGAGGATGTGCGAGCCATTGCTGCGGAAGTGCCTGCCGTGTCAGCAGCCGTCCCCAGCCTGGGCACCAATGTGCGCGCGGTGCGAGGTGGAGTGGATCGCCGCTACGAGGCCACCGGCACTTGGCCGGAGTATTTGTCGGTGTTGAACTTAGAGATCGAGGCAGGCCGCTTTCTCTTGCCCTCGGATATCGAGGAACAGCGCCCGGTGGTGGTGCTGGGCAGCGATGCCGCCAGCCAGTTGTTCGGCCTGGATCCCGCCGCTGCTATTGGGGAGACCGTCCTACTGAACAATTTGCCTTTCGAGGTAATCGGCACTTTGCGCTCGAAGCCGACGGTGTTTGGCAACAGCGATGCCGGAGTGTTTCTGCCGGTGGACGTGGTGGCCAATCGGTTGGTCGGGCGGCGTTCCCCCTACGGCACAGAGCTGACGGCGATTTTCGTCTCGGCCCGCTCTGAAGCCGATCTGCCTGCTGCCGAGTTCCAAATCCGCAACCTGCTGCGCCAGCGGCACCAATTGGTGGGAGAAGATGACTTCATCATCCGCAACCAAAAGGTGCTCCTGGATGGGTCGGCCAGGATTTTGAGCCTGCTGCGGGTGCTGCTGACGGGCACGGCGGCCCTCTCCCTGCTGGTGGGAGGGGTGGGGATCATGAATGTGATGCTTATCTCGGTTGCGGAACGCACCCATGAGATCGGGCTGCGCAAGGCGATCGGGGCCGATAGCCGCCAGATTTTGCAGCAATTTGCCGCCGAAGCGATTTTCATTGCCGTGACCGGGGGGGTGCTCGGGATCCTCCTCAGCAGCGGCCTGCTGGTGGCGGTGCAGGTGTTCACCCCCTTGGCCACCCAAGTCGATGGGGTGGCAGTGGGAGTGGCGTTCTCCCTTTCCACTGGGATTGGGCTGGTCTTCGGCATTTTCCCGGCCCGCAAAGCGGCGCAACTGGATCCCATTGAGGCCCTGCGGGCTTAGAGCTCGTATCCAAACAGGCGGGGATCCGCCGGCTGCCCATCGAGATCCGCCAGGCCATATTCTGCCCAGCGGCGATCCACCAAGCGGGCCACCTCTGGATCTGGAGCAAGGGGCTCCCGCCAGGGAGCATCGGTTTCCGGGGGGATCTTGGTGGTGGCATCAATGCCCATCTTGCCCCCCAGACCCCGTTTTTCGGTGGCAAAGTCCAAGGTGTCAAAGGGGTTGTCCGCCAGAATAAACACATCCCGCTGCGGATCCACCCGCGAACACAGACACCAGAGCACCTGCCGTGGATCTCGCACATTGATATCCTTGTCCACCACGATCACAAACTTGGTGTAGCTAAATTGGGGCAGGGCGCTCCAAAAAGCCAAAGCCGCCCGCCGCGCCTGGCCAGGGTAGGCCTTGTCGATGGAGAGGATGGCTGCTTTGTAGCCCAGCGCCTCCATCGGCAAAAAGAAATCTACAATCTCCGGCACCTGCTGCCTGAGGATGGGGGTGTAGATGCGGTTCAGGGCCAGCGCCATCATGTCGTTTTCTTTGGGGGGCTTGCCGCTGAAGGTGGTGAGATAGATGGGATCCCGGCGGTGGGTCAAGCAGTGGAAGCGAATCAGAGGGGCCTGCTCGTTGCGGGGGCCATAGTAGCCGATGTGATCCCCGGCAGGCCCGTCGGGGGCCACTTCCCCAGGGGTGATGGTGCCCTCCAAAACGATCTCAGCATGAGCCGGCACCTGCAGATCCACCGTTTTGCACTGGGCCAGGTGCAACCCTTCTCCGGCGTAGAGACCGGCAAACAGCCACTCGGACAGATCCACCGGCAGAGGTGTGGCCGCCGCCAGAATCACCACCGGATCCACCCCCACCGCCACCGCCACCTCCAACTTTTGGCCCAGGGCCGCCGCTTTGCGCAGATGCCGAGTCGCCCCCCGCACCGACAGCCATTGCACCGTCATGGTGTTGCGGCTTTGCAACTGCAGGCGGTACACCCCCACGTTGGGGATCCCGTTTTCCGGGTCTTTGGTGACCATCAGGCCCAAGGTCAGCACCCGTCCGGCATCGCCGGGGTAGACCCGCAACAGGGGCAATTGGGTGAGATCCACTTCCTCTCCCCGCCGCACCACCTGCTGACAGGGAGGGATCAGATCCCGGCTGGGTCTCGCTTTGAAGACGCTAAGCAGCGCCTGTCCCAACTCCACCGCCTGGGCAAAGCTCCGCGGTGGCCGCGGCTGGTAAAGCAGGGCCAGCTTTTTCCCCAGTTCCTCCAGATCCTGAGGCTGCTCCATTCCCAAAGCCCAGCAAATGCGCTCCACCGTGCCCAAAACATTGATCAACAGCGGCATACGGGATCCCTTCACCCGCTCAAACAGCAGCGCCGGCCCCCCGCAGGCCAAGAGGCGATCGGCAATCTCGGCAATTTCCAGATCCGGATCCACTTCTGCCGAAATGCGGCGGAGCTGACCACGGGATTCCAGCAGAGCAATAAAACGGCGTAGATCTCTGGGCATGAAAGGGAACCTAAGGGCTTACTTGTCGCGATTGAGGGCTAACCCGCTCATGAAGGGCTTCTGCAGCGCAATAAACACCAGCAGCGGCGGGATACTGGCGATGATCGCTCCCAGCATCATGGGGCCATAGGAGGCCGAGCTATCCAGATTGAGCAGGGATTGCAGCCCCACCTGCACCACTTGTCGCTCTCGGCCTTGCACGATCAAGCGGGGCCACAGGTACATATTCCAAGCGTAAACGAAGTGAATCACCGCCTGCGCCCCGATGGCGTTCCAGCTCAAGGGGATCAGCACCTGGGTGAGAAATTGCAGCGGGTTGGCCCCGTCCAGTTGGGCCGCCTCCGCCAGCTCGCGGGGAATGTTGGAAAAATGCTGGCGGAACAAAAACGTGGCCGTGGCGCTGGCCAGAAAGGGCACGATTAAAGCGTAGTAGGTGGATCCCCAGCCCAAGTTGGTGACCAACCGCAGCAGGGCAATGATCAAGATTTCTGTGGGCATCATCAGCGTGATCAGCACAAAGCCAAAGGCCAGCCCTTTGCCGGGAAAGCGGAAGTACACAAAGGCCAGCCCGGCTAGCAGCGACAAAACCGTCTTGCCCACGGTGATCGCCACCGCCACGATGGTGCTGTTGACCATGTAGTGGCCCAAGTGCCGCGCCACCATCACCTGATGCCAGTTGAAGGCAAAAGAGGAGCCAAAGGTCAATTGATAGCGGAACACCTCGGCATTGTTCTGGGTGCTCACGAGCAGGGCGTACAACACCGGAAATCCCAGAACCAAGCAGGCCAGCACCAGGCCCAAATGCACATACCAACGCTCCGGGATCCAGCGCCGCCAACGCCAGGGAGAAGGCTCCACCCGAGTTGAACTGGGCTGGGCCACTTGAGATCGGGGATCCTGCAACAATTGAGCCATAGCACCTCCAGACGGCGAACACCGATGAGCAGATGGGCTTTTGAGTCGATCTTTGGCTTCTCTTGAGAGGATAATCTGCCAGAGTTAAGGGCAACCTAAGGAAGGCCGGTCGCCTTAGCGGTGCGGAGCACTTCTGGCCTGAACTTTCGAGTGCTTTCACCGGCGATGGGGAAACGGGTAGAGTAGAACAGCAGTATCTGGATAACCCAAGAGAGGATCCCATGACTCGAGGCTTTGGCCCCTTCGGCAAAATCCAAGAAGCGCTCAAGAAAGCCCAAGAGGTGCGCGATGGCGCTCAAAGGCTGCAAAAAGAGCTAGAGGAGATGGAGATCGTCGGCGAAGCCGGCAATGGGCTGGTGAAAGTGACGGTCAACGGCAACCAAGAACCTCTCAAAGTCTCTCTGGATCCCCAGATTCTCCAGGAGTCGGTGGATGTGGTAGAAGACTTGCTCCTGACAGCAATGGTGAACGCCTACACCCAATCTGCCGAGACGATGCGCAAACGCATGGAAGAGCTGACCGGAAACATCAGTCTGCCGGGGTTGGGACTGGGTTGAGCCCCACTTGCTTAACCCCGCTTGCTTAACTCTGTATGTACACTCGCCCCTTGGCTCGCCTCATCGAAGAGCTGCAACGGCTGCCCGGCATTGGCTCCAAAACCGCTCAGCGCCTAGCTCTCCACTTGATCAACCGGCCTGCCGGCGAGATCGAAGCCCTGGCCAAAGCCCTGCTGGAAGCCAAGCAGACGGTTCGGCACTGTTCCATCTGCTTCAACTGGTCAGCGGAGGATCCCTGTGAGATTTGCCGTTCGCCACAGCGGGATCCCTTGCTGTGGTGCGTGGTGGCCGACGTCAAAGACTTGATTGCGATGGAGCGCACCCGCGAGTTCAAGGGGCTCTACCACGTTTTGGGCGGCCTCATCTCCCCCATGAACGGGATCGGGGTCGATCAACTGCACATCCGCGAGCTGGTGGCCCGGGTGGCACGGGAAAAACCGCAGGAGCTGATCTTTGCCATCAGCCCCAGCGTAGAGGGGGAAGTAACCATGCACGTGGTCAAGGATTACCTGAAGCCAGTTGCCCCCACCTTGCGCATGACCCGCCTGGCCTTCGGCCTGCCCATGGGATCCGAGCTGGAATACGCCGACGAGGTCACCCTGGCCCGTGCCCTGGAAGCCCGGCAGGAGTTGTGAGCCGCCCAGCCCATCAATCGCAGCCGGTTACCCCCTCCGCGCAGTAGGTGCTCCACCAGGGGTTGAAGTTGGCAGGATCCTCCGGCAGAGTGCTGATGTTCAGAAGTTCCTGGAAGCTGCTGTTGCGGCCTCCGTAGCGCAGGTGCATGTGCACCGGATCCCCGTGGGGCGCCCGCAGAATCACGTAGGTGAAGGTCTCGCAACTGGCGTCTGCTCCAGGCTGCAACTGAAACAGATCCCAGATGGAACTTAAGGAGCGCTCAGGGTAGTAGAAGGGATCCGGCGCAGCCCCCCGATAGGCGTAGCGACAATTTTCCGCCAGGGGCTTTTTCCCCTCCAGATCGGCGTAGAAGGAGAAGAACTCCATCTTCTCAAACTTCACCCGCTTTGGATTGCGCGGATCGTTGGCCGATTGTTCCAGGGACGTATCCAGAGTGAAAACACCATCAATTCCCAGGTAGGGCACTTTATAAGCATTGGGGGACACAATCTGCAGCTCTAAGGCTGCCGCAGCCGCTCCAAAACCCAAGAGACTCAAGCTGCCGATCAGCCAGGCTAGGGCCGTTGAAGAACAAACTTGACGAGAGGGCATAAAACTTCGTCGTGCCTGTATTGTGCAGTAAAGTCCAGACCAGTCTAAGAAAAGCTTTGAGCTCGTACTATCCCACTGGGGGGCATCTGGCGAGAAATTCGCCGACTGCAGGTGCAGCTCTGAGGAACGGGATCCTAAGACAAGGCGGTAGAATTGAGGTCAGGCTCACCGTAGAGGGGCCAGGTTGGCTGCCCAAGCCTGACTGTCTGGAAACTGTTTTGAAAGCGAGGAAAACCCCGTGGAGCTAGCTGAGATTGAGGAGTTGATGAACAAAGCTGTGCAAGCCACACAGCGCTCCTTTAATACGGTGCGCACCGGGCGGGCCAATTCCAGCCTGCTGGATCGCATTCAGGTGGAGTACTACGGCGTGCCCACTCCCCTGAAGGCCCTGGCCAGCCTCACCACGCCAGACTCCAGCACTCTCTTGATCCAGCCCTTTGATCCCTCGACCCTGGCGGCCATTGAGCGGGCCATTGTTGCCTCTGACCTAGGTCTAACCCCCAGCAACGACGGCAAGGTGGTGCGGCTCACCATTCCCCCCCTGACAGAAGAGCGGCGCAAAGAGCTGAGCAAACAGGTGGCCAAGCTGGCCGAAGAGGGGCGAGTCTCGATCCGCAACATCCGGCGGGATGGCATTGACTCGGTGCGCAAGCGAGAGAAAAATGGCGAGCTGTCTGAAGATGAGTCCAAAAGCTTGCAGGATGCCATCCAGAAACTAACTGACCGCTACATTAAGAAGATCGATGAGCTGCTGGCAGAAAAAGAAAAGGAGCTGACGACCCTGTGAAGGCTCCTTGCTGGCATCCTCCCCACTCTACTGGATTGCTTCTGCGCAGCGGTAGGACGGGGTTATGACCCAATTTTTTGATCAAAACTCGACACTCATCCCGAAACTTCAAGGTTTCCACTTGCCCCTCGAAGTCGGGCAGCCGTTCGTTTCTCCTCGTCCGATTCCAACAAGAGGGATCCTGGCTTGGGCCAGGATGGAAGAGCGGAATACGACAAACCTTGCCGCAATGGATCTGATCCTGTGCCATCAATCGGCGGATTTCGACACCCTAGGGGCGGCGGTGGGAGCGGCGCGCCTGTATCCGGGTGCCCGCATCGCCTTGACCGGGGGATCCCTGCCGGGGGTGCAGGAGTTTTTGGCCTTGTACCGAGATGAATTTCCCCTCATCGAGCTGCGCTCTGTGGATCCGGGACAGGTGCAGCGGTGGATTGTGGTGGATTGTCACGATCCGGATCGCTTGGGAAAAGCTGCCGCTTGGTTGAGCGTCCCCGGCACCCAAATCGAGATTTTCGACCATCACCTCAGGGATCCGGAAACCCCACCGGATGGCTTTTGGCCGCAGCAGCAGGTGAACTGTCATATCGAGGCCGTGGGGGCCACCTGTACCTTGCTGGTGGAGCGGCTGCAGGCTGCTGGGATCCCTCTCAGCCCTTTTGAGCGGCTGGCGCTGGCTTTGGGCATTCACATGGATACGGGATCCCTGACCTTCCCGGAGACCACCGCCCGCGATGCTGCTGCCCTGAGCTGGCTGTTGGATCAGGGGGTGAACCTGGTCTTGTTGCGGCGCTTTTTGGGGGATGGCCTCACCCCAGAGATGCGCGAGCTGCTCAGCCAGGGGTTGGCCCAGATGCAGGTGCAGCAGGTGGGGGAGTATCGCCTGGGAGAATGGCTGCTGGAGCTGCCGGAGTTTGTGCCCGGCTTGGCCGGCCTGGTGATGCGGCTGATGGATCTGACGGGAGTGGATGTGCTGCTCTTGGTGGCGCGGCAGGGGGAGCGGCTCAGCCTGATCGGGCGGGCGCGGCAGGAGTTTGCCCAGTTGGGCAGGGTGATGGCCCTCTACGGCGGCGGTGGACACGATTGTGCTGCAGCAGCCACGTTAAAAGCCAGCCCAGAGCAGCCTTTGCCCGACCCGGCCCAAGTCATGGCGGCCCTCAGGCAGGCTGTCCAAGAGCGGATCCCGCCCCCGGTGACGGCCAAAGATTTGATGTCGGCCCCGGTGCGCACCATCCGACCGGAGATCACCATCGACGAGGCCCAGCGGGTGCTGCTGCGCTACGGCCATTCCGGCCTGGTGGTGGTGGACGCTCAAGGTCGCCTGGTGGGGGTGATCTCGCGGCGGGATATCGATATCGCCCTGCATCACGGGTTTGGCCATGCCCCCGTCAAGGGCTACATGACCACCGACGTGAAAACCCTCTCCCCCGACACCCCCTTGGCGGAGATTCAGCGGTTGATGGTGCAGTGGGATATTGGCCGCCTGCCGGTTCTCCAGGATGGACAGTTGGTGGGCATTGTAACTCGCACCGATGTGTTGCGGCACCTACACGAGTTGCCGGCCCTCTCACCGCAGTTGGCTTTGCCCACCCTTTCCTGCCCTTTGGATCTCACCTTCGCGGCCCTGTCGGAGCGGCATCGACAGTTGCTGGAGCAGGCCGCCCACATCGCCGATGAGAAGGGCCTGAGGTTGTATCTGGTGGGGGGAACAGTGCGGGATCTGCTGCTGCATCGGTGGGGACGGCAGCCCTCACCCAACCTGGAGCGGCTGGATCTGGACTTGGTGGTGGATGGGCCCTACTCTTCGGCCCTGGATGGGACGGATCCCCCGGGCTGGGGCTTGATTTTGGGACAAGCGCTCAAACAACGCTTCCCGGAAGCGCGGCTGGAGATCCACGGCAAATTCCAAACGGCGGCCTTGATCTGGCCAGGCGGCTTTTGTGTGGATATCGCCAGCGCCCGCACGGAGTTTTATCCCTACCCGGCCTCTCCCCCCGAAGTGGCCATGGGATCCATTCAGCAAGACCTCTATCGGCGGGATTTTTCCATCAACGCCTTGGCCTTGCGCCTCAACGGCCCCCAGCGAGGACAGGTGCTGGATTTTTTCGGCGGACAAGCAGATCTGCAACAGGGGATCATCCGGGCATTGCACCCCAACAGCTTCATCGAGGATCCCACCCGCATTTATCGGGCGGTGCGCTTTGCGGTGCGCTTGGGCTTCGCCCTGGACTCGACCACAGAAAAATGGATCCGCGCTGCCGTGGCCAGTGGTCTGCACGATGCCGTCGGCGGGGATCGCCTCAAGCAGGAGCTGGCCTACATTCTCGGATCCCGCGATTGGCCCCAAGCCTTTGAGCAGCTGGCAGAATGGGGGGCTTTGCGCTGTATTCACCCCGACCTGGAGTGGGATCCCTCCCTGTGTCAGCGGTTGCAACGGGTGGGCCGCTGGGCCTATCACTTTCGCCGCCGCTATCCTGAGCTGGGATCCCAGGAGATCTGGCAACTGCGCCTAGAGGCTCTCCTCCTCACCCTACCCCAAGCCCCCCAGGTGGCCAGCCAACTCCACCTCACCCAAGCAGGCATCGAACGCCTCAGCCATTCCTCCTATTACCAAACCCTGTTGGCCCAACTGGATCCCAGCACCCTCTCTCCGGCCCAGGTGGTGCAACTGCTGCAGGGGCTGCGGATCCCGGCGGTGATTTTATTGGCTGGGATCGCCCCCAAGCCGGCCCGGCGGCTGATCTGGCGCTACTTGCAGGAGTGGTACTGGGTGAAGCCGCTGCTCAACGGCCACGATCTGCGTCGTCTGGGTTACAAGCCAGGTCGCCCCTTCCAAGCCATTTTGGAGCAACTGCGTTGCCTCACCCTGAACGGCGAACTCACCACCCCGGCAGAAGCTGAAGCCTGGCTACAAGAACACTTCCCCCTGCCGCAAGCTCAATACCGAGGAAGAAAGTAGAAGGGCAAATCAGTCGAAATAGAAGAGAGTGACCAACTTGTGTTGTTCCTCAGCATGCTTGCAGGCATCCAGCAGCGTGACGCTGTCGTGGAAGACAAAGCAGATCAACTGCTGGCACTTGCCGATGATCTCCAGGTTGCACAGGCGGCTGGCCTCCGCCAAGGGAAGATGGTCGTTTTCCGGATGCTCCACCAGATGCAGCACCTGCTCCAGGCTGGCCCGCGACTCTGCCGGCTGTCGCTCCAAACTCTGGGGCAAGATCACCGTCAAGGACTTCATGTCCGCCCGCATCGCCCCCCGAATGACGGCCAAGTTGGTGCCAATAGCCCCGGATGTGAGGATCTGATTGCCCGTGAGGGCCAGGGCATAACTGAGGGTCTCGATCAAATACTGATGGGTAATGGGCACATGACGGCTGCCCAGGATGGCCACTCGCTTCGGCCCAACTTGCTGAATGGCGGCCAACTCCTGCAAAAACGTATCAACGCTGGTGGGGACATCAATAGACTGGGTCAACGGGATCCCTCGGCAAATTCTCAAGATCTGGGCTAGGCTATGCTATCTCAAATTTCCGCTTTGGGATCCGGCCAAGTTGACGCTCTACAACTTCAGCTCCGCACTTTTGGTGAAGTGCTCAGGCTGTCTGCAGCAAGCTGGGCTTGGCTGTGGGCGGAAGATCCCGCCTGAATGTGGATGGTGTAGCTCATACTGCTGTGAACGCCCCTGCCCAGCCAATGGCCGTAAATGGGAGCGGCATCTCTGGGGTAAGCGCTGGCCGCCAAAGCCACATGACCGTCGGCCACGGCCAACCCTTGGGTGGGATCAAAGCCCCGCCAACCGGCCCCTGGCAAGTACACCTCCGCCCAAGCGTGCAAATGACGGCGCACAGGCTCTGGGGGTTCTCCACCCCTGCTCTCCCCCGAAGGCTGCGAGGGGCTGACCTGGTAGCCACTGACAAAGCGCGCGGCCAAGCCTACCGTACGGCAGACCTCCATGAACACCAGGGCCAAATCGCGGCAGGCTCCGGTTTTGCGATGCCAGGTCAAGCCGGCAGGCCAGGGATCCCCCTTTTCCCGCAAGATGTGGCGGCATTCTGAATAGATGCGCTGGTTCAGCGCCGGCAGAAAAGCTGTCGTTTCCCCCTGCACGTGATCCCATAGCTCCCAGGCCAAGGCCTGGATGCCGGGATCCGCCTGAGCCGTCAGATAAGGCTGTAATTGGGCTGCCAGCGTGCTGGGATAGTCGATGGGGAGATGGGTGGCCCAATCGCAGAGCAGGTAGTCGAAGGGATTCTGCCGCAGGGTGAGCACCGTGGCCTGAGTTTGGATGCGCAAGTGCTCGGTGGGATCCCCAAACCAGAGCCGAACCGCCGCGTTGCCCTCCAGGTCCACCAGCGCCGATTGGCCCACCGGCTGCGGATCCACCTGCAACTCAAAAGCCAGGAGAGTTTGGATCCCGTCGCAGCGCGGTCGCAATCGCACCGTGTGGGGCTCCAGTTGGACTGGACGACTGTAGCGATATTCGATGAGATGGCGGATCTGAATTTGCACAGGCCAAATGACGGGCAAGAGGTTTCACCACAGGCAGCCGAGCCTTGAGATCAGGTAACCCAAACTGCTCTCGAATCAAAGCCAGGAGGTAGCTGTATCCTCTGCCGGGGAGCTTTGAAACTTTATCTGAGTTTGAGATCTCCGAGAGCTCTGCCCTGCCTCCCCAATCATCGAAACCTTCAGCTTAGAGCGAATATACTCCCCGGCCCGTACAGGAGCATAGCGAGGGGGGTTTGCTGCATTCTGGCATGTGGGCAGGCATTCAATCCAAGCCCCAGCCTGCTCAAGGAAAGAAACTGGAGACATAGCCGACATAGAGACAGGTGCTCAGAACAGCTCCTACCCTACAAAGAGAACTTGCCCCAAGACTGTGTGGGCGGATACCCCCTCAAAGCCAGCGCCAGCTCAACCCCATATCCAAACTAGAGATATTCTTGCTTGGCCTGTTGCCAGAGGACTTCCAGCTCCTGGAAACTGCGTCCTTTCAGAAGGGAGCTTATGCCATCGCCGGGCAGGGATCCCGCTGGTTCCTGAGCCAGCTCTTCCATGCGCAAAAAACGGCGAGCAAAGCGCAGGTTGGTTTGGGTTAGAGCTTGGGCAGCATCCAAACCATACCAACGGCCCAAGTAGACCAGGGCAAAAAGCAGATCCCCCAGTTCGGCTTCCTGCCGAGTTGGATCGGGGGGATCCCTCTCCAATTCTCGACGCAGCTCGGCTTCTTCCTCGCGGATCTTGGCCCAGATCCCCTCCACCGTTGGCCACTCAAACCCTGCCCCCACCACTTTGCAGGAAATTTTCAGGGCAGCCATTAGGGGAGGCAAACTTTGGGCATAGTGCAGCAGTTTTTGGCCAAGGCTTTGATCCGGTCGCTCCCCTTGCTTGATCTGTTCCCAAGAGCGGTGCAACTCCGGAAGATCTGCCATCACAGCATCCCCAAACACATGGGGGTGACGGCGGATGAGCTTATCGGCAATTCCCGCAGCCACAGCTTCCAGATCAAAGTGGTTCTGCTCGGCAAAGATCTGAGACTGCAACACCACCTGCAACAACAAATCCCCCAGCTCTTCGGCAATTGCTGCCGGATCCCCGGCTCGAATGGCAGCTACCGTCTCATACGCTTCTTCAAGAATGTAGGGGGTAAGAGACTCTGGAGTTTGGGCCCGATCCCAAGGACACCCGTCGGGAGCGCGCAACCGAGCAACAATAGCCGCCAAACGACTCATGTGTGAGCTAGAGGCGGAACGCTCCAGATAAAGGTGGGCAAAATGGCCCGTCGCTTGAGGATCCCAGCTTTGCAGCGTCAATGGGCCGGCCACCACCTCCAAGTCTTCTGTTAGCAACGTAACAGACTGGACAGGAGAACAGATCTGTTGCAAAACGCTGCGCAGCTTCGCCAGATCCTGGCCCCCACAGCTTTTCAGCAGCAGGGATCCCTGCTCAGCAGCGAACCACCGAGCCAGAGCCTGTTGCCAGTTGGGCTGAAGACTATCCAGCGTTTGCAGCATGATCAAAAGGGTAGGCGCGGCCCAAATCCAAAAGGCGGCTGAGCTGCTCCAGATCGATGAAACTCAACTCCAAAAGGATCATCAGCAACGGCCCTTGCTGGCGATGTTGCAGCTTCTTGGCCAGGCTCAGTTGAGAACGGTCGATGATGCCCGTTTGCAAGAGATATTCCTCAAGGGCTGGGGGGGGAATGGGATCTAGCATGGTCGTTTCGCAGCGCTGAAGTAAGGACGAGTATGAAAACTGAGAAGATAGCAAACCAATGTAACTATTCTTAACACTTCTACAGAATTTCGGCAAAGATCTGGCTGGTGCGTAGGCCGAAGGCGAGCTTACCAAGCCCTGTGCCCACAGCTCCAGGACAAGAGAACCCCTAAATTGCCTCGGCAAATGAGGTTTCCGTATCCAAGGACACAAAAAATGGGTACCAAGAGTTCATGGTATGGTAGCAAATTGGCGATCAGTTGGCAGCACCCCGAAAGGCCGACTGCTTTTTCTTTGTGGGAAAAACCAACTCACCTTGCAAGATGTTACCTTTTTATCTCGTTGAATCCTCGTGCTTGATAAAAATCTTACAACAATTCTTCGGGGATCCAATCTGTTCGGCTCCTCTGGGATCTGCCCTAATGCTGTCATCCTGCTCGGGTTCGGTTTTGGGCATACATCGTCCTACGTTCAGCTAAGCTAGAGACACTTGCCACATGGACTCCCGTTATGTCTGAAGCCCAGGGTTTACTGCCAGTGGGGGCAACGGTTCAAGTGGTGGAGATGCCTCCTTACCTAAAAACGGCTGACCCAATGCCGATGTTGCGCCCGGCCCATTTGATCCGCTTGCACGAACAAGGGGTGATCCTGCAGCGGCGGCTGTTGGGCACCTACAGTGTGCAGTTTGCCAATGGCATCTTTCTCATAGACGGAAAATATCTCGCGCCGGTGGGATCCCTGTCCTGACACGCCCATCTCTCCTCCGAGCCAGCTGGATGGGTTTGCCGGCCTTTAGAACCTTTGGGAGCTGGCAGCTTTCCACAGAAGCGAGCCTTCAACTGGCCGGCGGACTTTCGCGATAGCCTGAACCGCGGCTAGCCGCTTCTGACGCTTCAGCGAGCTCAGTTGCTTATTCCCGTCAGCGGTGTCGAAGTAGCTGACAGACCTGCCCAGCTTTTGGTAGCTGGTTTTGCGATCTGCCACCGCCGCGCTGTAGAGGGCTCAGCACATCCGCCCCCAGTGGTGCAAGAGTTTTTCTTGCTGGCGACTGGGATAAAGCTGGGCCGCGGCAGCGTTGCGTAGCCACAAAGTGACGCAGGGGGTTACCCTGCCATAGGGTGCCAGTCCGCTGCGCTGAGACTGGAGACTGCCGCGCATCAGGTTAACTCATGTTAATTTGGGGGCGTCTTCCTCTTCCATCCTGCGATCTCTATGAGCATTCAACTTCCTCGCTGGCTAGAACTGGCCTTGCCTTTCTTTCATCCTGTGCTGATGATTTTGGCGTTTGCGCTGGCCCTGTATGCCCTTTACCTGGGTCTGCAAGCGCGACGGGTGCGCACTGCCTCAGCAGAAGAACGCAAGGAGCTGATCAAAGGGAAGTTTGGTCAGCGGCATTTCCTCGCCGGATCCCTGTTCTTGGTGTTGATGGTGTTCGGGGCGCTGGGCGGCATGGGGGTTACCTACCTGAACAATGGCAAGCTGTTTGTTGGGCCTCACCTGCTGGCTGGGTTGGGCATTGTGGCCTTGGTGGCCAGCTCTGCGGCTCTAGCACCGCTGATGAAAGACGGGCAAAAGGTCTGGGCGCGTAATGTGCATGTCCTATTAAACGTGGTGATCCTGGCGATCTTGGGTTGGCAGGCGGTGACCGGCTTTCAGATTGTGCAGCGCATCGTCAACCAAATGCTGACCACACCCCAGGTGGCTTAATCTCCCCGAAAGACCCATGCAACCCTGAACAGGGCTGAGCTTTGGGAGGACTTTGTCCCGCTGGTGCGAGCCGAGAAGTCCGTCGACCCAAAGACTTCGGCCTCCCCTTTTCGGAACCCAGAGCTTCATCATGTCAGAATGGCAGAGCAGGCGCTGCATCCTTCGGCTGTAGAGGGGCGCAGTCTTGTTGCCGATACCCAGTTAACGCAACGGTTCTCCCTATGTCGGTTAGCCCTCTTCCCAGTTGGGTCAAGCGTTCCATCGGCAAAGCCAGCGAGACTTCAGCGGTGCAGCAGGTGATCAAGCAGCGGGGCCTGCACACCATTTGTGAGGAGGGGCGCTGTCCAAATCGAGCCGAGTGCTACAGCCAAAAAACCGCTACATTTCTGCTGATGGGAGGGATCTGTACCCGCGCCTGCTCTTTTTGCCAGGTGGCCAGTGGACGGCCCGCACCGTTGGATCCCACAGAGCCGGAGAAAGTGGCCGAGGCGGTTGAGCTGCTGGGGCTCAGCTATGTGGTACTCACCTCGGTGGCCCGCGACGATCTGCCCGACCAGGGATCCGGTCGCTTTGTGGAGGTCATCGAGGCAATTCGGCGGCGCTGCCCCGGCACCCAGATCGAGGTGCTCACCCCCGACTTTCGCGGGGATCGCGAGTGCATTGCCCGTGTGGTGGCTGCCCAGCCTGTTTGCTACAACCACAACATCGAAACGGTACGACGGCTCTCCCAGGCAGTACGGCGCAGCTCCGGCTACGACTTGTCCTTGCGGGTTTTGCGAACGGTCAAGGAGCTGAATCCTGGATTACCCACCAAGTCTGGGCTGATGCTGGGGCATGGGGAGACCCGCGCAGAAGTGCTGGAAACTTTCCGGGATCTGCTGGCGGTGGGATGCGATCGTCTGACTCTGGGGCAATACCTACAACCTTCCTTGGCCCATCGCCCTGTGGAACGCTACTGGACTCCGGAAGAGTTTGCCGAGCTGGGCCAGATAGCCCGCCAGATGGGGTTTCGCCAGGTGCGCTCAGGGCCATTGGTGCGCAGCTCCTACCACGCTGCCGAAATGGTTGAGAACTAGGCCAGGGAGCTTGGCAGAGAGGCTGTGCAGTCTGTCATAGCCAACCTTTCCCGTCCGATCAAGGCACGAAGGCCCGCTTCCAGGCCGAACGCTCGGGCTGCAAACCGGCTGAGCACCTGTGGCGCCAGGGATCCCAGGCGGTACAAGCTGATCCCCGCTACCAGACCCGGCAAGAGGCCGTTGCCCCAGCCTCCCCACAGCCAGGAACTCACCCCTTCCGCCAGCAGCAGCAGAGCCCCATTGAGCAGCAGCGGTCGCCACAGCCCCTTCCACAAGACCCTCCGGGGCAGGTGCAGCCGGATCTCCAAGCCCAGCAGCCAAAGACCATCCAGCAGCGGGGCCAACAGCAAATCCAACCCCAGCGGAGCTAAGCCCACCCCCATCCCCTTGCCAAGGGCGAAAATCCTGCCCCATTGCTCCACAAAGGGGGCATGGTGCTGCCACTGTTTTTCCAGAATCTGGGCCTGAACCCGGTCCAGCCGCTTCAACACATTCAAAGCCAGGAGGGATCCCGCCTCGGTTTGCAAAATCTGCAGAATTCGCCCCCGCAAGGCTTCAATTTGGGGTGCAGGCCGTTCCCATTCCAAAGTAATGCGGCCATCCGGCCAGTGGGTGCGGACTTTCAGAGGTTTTGGGCAAGCGGCCACGGTCAAAATCTCCTGCGGCGATACCCAGCCTAGGTGGCGGCTGATCTGGGCACAAATGGCCTGCAACTCCGCTTCGGAGTAGAGATCGCATTTGTTCAACACCAGCAGGATGGGCTTGTATAGAGTGCGCAGCTCCGAGAGAGCTTGGTATTCCAACTGGGTCAGGTCGGTGGCGATGACAAACACGATCAAATCCGCCGAGCGGGCCACATCCCAGGCCAACTGTTCGCGGGCTTCTCCTTCCACTTCGTTCAAACCCGGAGTATCCACCAGCCTCACCCGCCAAGGGATCCCCGGCCCCGGCTGCCACAGCAGGGATTGGGGCTGCTGAGTGACCCCATTGAGGGGGCCCACCTTCAATCGCTCCTCGCCGGTTAGGGCGTTCAGGACGGCCGACTTGCCACGGTTGACCAGCCCAAACACCGCAATGGAAAACAGCCGCGCGGTGAGGCGCTTGCGCAAAGTGGATAGAGCCCTGAACTCCGGTTGTAAATCCCGACGGCTGGCCAGAGATTGCCAATGATCCCAGCACCTTTGCAAAACGGTTTCGGCTTGGGTCAAGGGAGTGGTCATAGACAGGGGCAATGGACTAACCCTCACTCTAGAGGGAATTGCCCCTCAGGGCTAGCCGTTTCTCCCCCCCAGCGTGGGGAATCCAAACCCCACAAAATAGGGCATGATCACCCTAGGGTTCCGCCGAATCTCCTATGCTGTACCGCCTTCCCCAATCTCTGAAATGGCTTCGTGTGGGTGGATCCCATCGTTCTAAGCAAGAGCGCCAGATCGTGCGCAGCCTGCTGGCCTTTGCTGGGGCGCTGCTGGTTATGGATGTTGTGCTTCTGAGCGCCCTTCGCTAGTCCAACTTGGCAAGCCCATCGTTAGGTGATTCCGAACAAGTCTAAGTCTGAGGCATTCCTCTAGCACTGCTACAGGCAAGCACTCCCAGCCCCTTGCCCATTATGAGGAGAGGGGATCCCAGAATTGGCAAACAGTTGCACTGCAACTCGAAATAACCCCAACCCGATCAGAGGGTGGGAAGGGTTTTCCAAGTTACCAAGTTGCCTGTCAGGCAACTGTTAATTGACCAGCAAAAGGCTAGCTGGGATCCCTTGTGCTGCGAGGGCAAGCCGCCGGGGATGGGGGCCGGATCGGGAATAATGGAAGCGGCCCCAGCCGGGAGAGCTGGGTTTTCCCCGCGCTGAGGTCGTTGTTTCCCTTCTCTTGAGGCCGGCTATGGTTTTGCAGGAGGCGGCGGGCGTGCCCCGCATCAACGCGCGCGAGTCGGATGTTTTCGACATTTTCAACCTGAAGCATTATCTCGGCCCTAACCCCTATCTCAATACAGCCGCTTTCACCTTCGACTTTGCCCTTACCCAGTGCCCACAGCCGCTGCCCATTGATGTCTACCTGTCCAAGGTCTGCTTCCATTTCCCCCAGTTGCAGGAGGGATCTTATCCTTCCTACGCCCACTTGTTTGCCCGGCTGGTGACGGAGGTGAACCGGTTGCAGATGGATCTCCACTTGCAGAAGTGGAGCTGTCACCTGTTTCCAGAGTATGTGCGCATCGCGGTGCAGACCTTGCATGGCCGTACCACTCGTGCCGCGGTTTATTTTGCTTGGGATTGGCTGGAAGCCATCGCCCAAGGGGAGCCCTTCGATTTTGAAGGGGAGATGCGCCGCCTGCAGCAATTGTTTCGCGACTCGGTGTACGGTGGGCCAACGGTCTATGCCCTCCTGCGGGCTGCTCACGAACGCGGGATCCCTACCTACTACCTATGGGATGAAGGGGTGATGCAGTATGGCTATGGTCGCAACCAGGTGCGAGGGGTGGCCACCACCTTTCACTGCGACAGCCATCTCGACTCTGACTTCACCACCCGCAAAGACGATTGCAAAGCCTTTCTGGCGGCGCAAGGGTTCCCCGTGCCCCAGGGAGAGGTGGTCGCCTCTTTGGCAGAAGCTTTGCAGTTGGCGCAGGAAATCGGCTATCCGGTGGTGCTCAAGCCGGTGGCCGGCCACAAGGGGATAGGGGTAACAGCAGGCATTCAAACCCCGGAAGAACTGGCCTTTGCCTACGAGGTAGCCGTGGCAGCCCTTCCCCCTGAGGAGCCCATCCGACTGATCCTGGAAAAGCATCTGCAGGGCACCGATTTTCGCCTGTTGTGTGTGGGAGGCCGCTTTGTGGCGGCCACGGAACGACGCCCCGCCTCAGTGACGGGAGATGGCCAAAGCACCATCGGGCAGCTCATCGAGCAGGCCAACCGGGATCCCGTCCGTTGGGATACCCCCACTTCTCCCCTGGGGCCGATCCAATGGGATGAGGCAATGGAGCGCTTTCTGGCAGAGCAAGGCTTGACAGTGGACAGTGTGCTGGAACCGGGGCGGACGGTCTATCTGCGCAAGGTATCCAATCTCTCGGCGGGAGGAGTGAGCCGCGATGTCACGGCCACCGTCCATCCCGACAACGTGGTTTTGGCCCAAACCATTGCCCAGCAGTTCTCGCTGGTGTGCTTGGGCATCGATGTCATTGCCCCCAGCCTGGAGCGCTCCTGGAAGGAGGGATCCCTGGGGATCATCGAGATCAATGCTGCGCCAGGTGTGCTCATGCACCAAAAACCTGCCATTGGCGCGGGAGTGGATGTGCCGGGGGCAATCCTCGACCATCTGTTTCCCAAGACGGCCCGCATCCCGATTTTGACCTTTAACCGCCTCACCTTGGCGGAGGCGCACACCTTGGTGGAGCATATTTTGTCCCACCGCCCCAACGCATGTGTGGGATCCGTCTGTCGGGAGGGTGTGCTGCTAAACCACAGCTCTAGACCCCTGCAGGGCAGCCTCTTTCGCCAGGTGAAAACCCTGCTGCGCCATCCCCAACTGGATCTGCTTTTGGCGGAAGCCGACGAAGAGACCCTGGAGCGGGAGGGCTTGGCCTACGAAGGCAGCGATCTGGTGGTGCTGCGGGATCCCTCCGATCAAGAGCTGCAAACCCTGAAACGGGATCTCAACCCCGGCGGCGCCCTCTTCCTGCAGCGGGGATCCACCCTGACTTTGACGGTGGCGGGCCAGGCGGAGCGATTTGAATTGCCGGGGACAGACCTTCAGATGGGGATCCTGCTGCGCTCCATGACCCTGCGGATCATCTGCAGAACCATTAGCCAGATGCTGAAGAACTGGTCTGGCTGAGGGGTTTTGGATTTTCTTCAGATTCTTGTAAAAGGGTAGGCAAAACAAGGGATCCCCGCTGGGGAAAAAGGCCGGCCAGCCAGTCAGCTCTACACCCCTCGGAAAGAAGCGCTATCATAGAAGTCCGTCGAATAAACTCCCTTCGTAAAACCTCGCGAGGCAGATCGGATGGATTGGGTAGAAAAGGTGCTGGAAAAGATCCGGGAATGGGTGGAACGTGTGATCGACACCCTGCTGGGGAACCCCCAGCCTCAACCTGCTCCCATTCCGGTAGAAGATGGATCCCATCGTCGTCGTTAATCCGACTGCCATTGCCCCCGGCGGCGAGCCTCTCAGCCTCTTGGTACTGCATGGCCCCAACCTCAACCTGCTGGGGGTGCGAGAGGTGGGCATCTACGGCTCAGTATCCCTAGAGCAGATCGATCAGGCTCTGCATCGGCAGGCAGAAATGCTAGGGGCGAAGCTGGAGATTCTCCAGTCCAACCATGAGGGGGTGCTCATCGATGCCATTCACCGTGCCCGCCAGCAGCATGTTGGCATTCTGATCAACCCTGGGGCCTATACCCACACCAGCATTGCTCTCCGAGATGCCATTGCAGCCGTAGGATTGCCCACTGTGGAAGTCCACCTAAGCAACATCCATCGCCGCGAGCCCTTCCGCCAGCACTCTTACATCGCCGCCGTAGCGATTGGGCAAATCAGTGGTTTTGGGGCGCAAAGCTACCTGTTGGGGCTACAGGCTCTGGTGCAACACCTGCGCCTGCAATCTGTGTAGGATCTGTGTAGGTGCCCTCAGCTCTCCAGGAACTCCTGCACGGCTGTGCGAATAAAAGCTTCATCCTCGGGGTTTTGATGAGGATTACCGGCCCGGTGCCCCCAAATGGAGGGGATGATCTTGTAAACCGCGTTCGGGATCCATTCTGCCTCAGCCCGACAATCTTCTGGGGTGAAATACAAATCCGTCTGGGCGGGCATCACCAATGTTTGGGCCTGAATTGCCCTCAAAGCAGCCCGATAATCTCCCCGGTGAATGGGGTTGTCGCTGATATCGCAGCGGATCCAAGTTTCGATCATCGATAGCAAATTCTGCGGATCCCGGCGGCGGTAATTGGCCTCCCAGCCTCGCTCTAGATAATCTTCGAGAGAGGCATACCCCAAGGATTCATAGCATTTTTGGTTGAAAAAAGGTTGGGAAACAGCCCAACTGGCGTAGATGTGGGCAAAAGCTCGCAGACCCCGCTCTGGGACACCCGTAAATCGACGACCGTTCCAGGCGGGATCGGCAGTTAGGGCTGAGCGCAAACTCTCCAGAAAAACCCGATTGTGAACTGTGGTCTTGGCGGTGCCACAGAGGGCTACGATCCGTTCCACCCGCTCAGGAAACAGGGATCCCCAGTGATAGGCTTGCTGAGCCCCCATCGACCAGCCGTAGATCAGGCGGATGCGTTCGATCCCAAAGTGTTGGCGAATCAGGCTCTCCTGCAGGCGCACATTGTCCCAGTGGCTAAACCAGAAGCCATCTTCCCGCAAGCCACAGGCTGGATCGTTGCTGGGGGAAGTGGAAAGGCCATTGCCCAGCATATTGGGAATGAGAATAAACCACCGCTGCGGGTTGAGGATGCCGTCGGGACGAATCAGCCACTCCAGGTCGGGATGCTGAGCCCCATAGGAGGTGGGGTAGAGGATCAGGTTGTCTTTTCGGGGGGAAAGAGTCCCGTAGGTGGCGTAGGCGAGCGTGATTTGGGGCAGTTGGATCCCGCACTGTAGCTGAAAATCGTTCAGGCTCCAGGTGTAGTGAGTCATGCCTGAAATTGTTCAATCACCTGACGATGAACCCGCACATACCCCTGCCCTAGATGAGCCAGATGGGGCTTGAGGTATTGATGGGCATCGGCCAAAGCATGAAATGGAATGGAGGGGTAAAGGTGATGCTCAGCATGGTAAGGCATATTCCACATCAAAAAGCGGATTGGCCAAAGGGTAAGGGTGGTACGGGTATTGGAGAAGGGATCCTCGGTTTGGCTACAGCCTGTGTGCTCTGCCAGCAAAATGAAGCGCAAGATCGGCTGCCCTACCGCCAAAGGCAACAGCCACAGCCACACTATCCAGGGATCCCCCAGCAGAAGGGAGAGCAAGCTCCCAAGGCCATAGATCCCTAGCTGCAACCGCACCGAACGAATGACCTCTTGGCGGGCCGATTCAGGAATGTAGGGATAGCCTTGCAACTGGCCGCTGGCTATGCGGATGTAGGTCTTCACCTTGCCGATCCACCAAGTCAAGCCGCTCAGCTCGAGCAAATACTCCGGCCAGCTCTGGGGTTTGGGATCCTCCAGCTCCGGATCCTTGCCCGGAATCTGGGTATAGCGGTGGTGCCATTTGTGGTATCGGCGATAAAAAGTGCTGTTGTAAAGTGAGAGCAAGCCCGCCACCCAGGCTACCCCGTCATTCAGTTTTGGGCTGGCAAAAGCGGTGCGGTGTACACATTCGTGCAAAGCAGCAAACATCGTCGCCAAACTGGCCCCGTAAACCACCAGCGCCGGCAGGGCAATCCAGCCATTGACACCTTTCTGGGTCACCCACAGGCTGCCACTCACCGCCATCACCGCCAAATGTCCCAAAAGCTGCCGGAGCCCGGCTGAATTGGAGCGGACATTCAGTTGTCTGAGGCGCTCGCTCGGGATCAACCGTTGCGGATCCGGCAAAATCGGTGTTGTCTCGACAGCCATGGCCTGTTCTTGTGAGCTACGAGAATGGATAGAAGTTATCCAATATCAAACCGAGGCCAGACCTTTCCGCCTGTGTCCAAGACAACAAAACCCTGGACCAAACTCCTAACCATGACTGCGGGGATCCGGCTGATTGGGGAGGATAGGCCCGCTCCGCTCCAGCGCAGACACTGGCCCGGCATTGGTCAACTGCAGGGGCTGTCCAGTTGCCAGAGCCAACACATTGGCTCGCAGAATCGACGGCGGCTGTTCGCCAATCGCCGATCCCAGCACTTCTCCCTGCCGATCCAAAAACAGAAAATGAGGGATGCCGTTCACCCGGTAGCGGCTCAGCTCCGGCAGCCACTTCGGATTGTCCACATTCAACATGACGAAGTTGACTTGATCGGCAAATTCCTGTTTCAGGCTGGCCAGGAGGGGTGCCATGGCACGACAGGTGCTGCACCAATCGGCATAAAACTCCACCAAAGAAGGTTTGCCATTGGCCTGAGCTTGCTCCCAAGGTATGGCCTCTTGGGCTAGAGCCTCTAAGTTGCTGCCCGCCTGACGCCCTTGGTTAGCCAAAAACAGTCCTGCTGCCAAGAGCACAGCTACTGCGGCAATCAACCCGTTGCGCAACCGTTTTGCCCAGTCTTTCTTCATCCTTCCTCACCTTGCTAGGCGCTGGATCTGACCTCAGCCCTCGCCTTCACTGTTTTAGCATCCCACCCTGTCCCACCGGTTCCGGCCAGAACCGGGTCTATGCCATCCCACGATCTTGGGCCGGGATCCCGGCTGGAGAAGAGGGCCAGGTGAGCGATAATGGGTGCGGCGTTTGCACCGATGGCTCAGCGATGCGCATCTCCTTGAAGTGGCTGCGAGAACTGGTGGATTTCCAACTTTCACCCGAAGAACTGGGAGAGGCCCTCACCCTGGCGGGGTTTGAAGTGGAAGAGATCGAAGACCGCCGCACTTGGGCAGATGGGGTGGTTTTGGGCAGGATCCTGGCTGCCGAGCCTCACCCCAACGCCGACAAGCTGCAGGTTTGCCAGGTGGACTTGGGATCCGATCGGCCTGCCACCATTGTCTGTGGAGCTGCCAACGCCCGCGCCGGGATCCTGGTAGCAGTGGCCACGCCCGGCACCCATTTGCCCGCCCTCTCCCTCACCATTGCCAAAGCCGACAAGCGGGGGGTGATCTCGGAGGGCATGATCTGCTCTCTGGCAGAGCTGGGGCTGGAGAAATCTTCCGAAGGGATCCACGAATTCCCGCCCGACTTGGATCTGGAGGTTCATCCGCTTGGCTCTGATGTGCGCCCCCTTCTAGGCTTGGACGATGTGGTGCTGGATCTCACTTCCACCGCCAACCGGGCCGATGCCCTGAGCATGGTGGGGATCGCCCGCGAAGTGGCTGCCCTCACCCGCAACCCGCTGCGCCTGCCCCCCGTCCAGCCTCTCCAAACCAAGCCCATCCCCAACTTTCAGTTGCGCATTGCCGACGCCAAAGCCTGCCCCGCCTACAGTGGCGTGTTGATCGAGGGGGTGAAAGTCGGCCCTTCCCCCGACTGGCTAAAACACCGACTGGCCGCCGCCGGCATGCGATCCATCAACAATGTAGTGGATATTACCAATCTGATCCTGCTGGAATGGGGCCAGCCTTTGCACGCCTTCGACTGGGATCGCCTGCTCCAGGTCATGGGCAAGAAAAAACCCACCATCGAGGTGCGCTTGGCCCAGCCGGGAGAAACCTTAAAGACCTTGGACGGCCAAACCCGCACCTTGCAAGCCGACAGTCATCTCATTGTGGCCGGCAGCCAACCGGTAGCCCTGGCCGGGGTCATGGGAGGGGAAGAAACCGAAGTCAGCTCGACCACCACCCGCATTTTCTTGGAAGCAGCCGTATTCGATCCAGCGGTGACGCGGCGCTCGGCCCGGTCTCAAGGTCTGCGCACCGAGGCTTCCACCCGCTATGAGCGAGGGGTTAACTTTGCCACCCTCGATCAGGCCCGGGATCGGGCGGTGCAGTTGATCCTGGAACTGGCAGGGGGAGCAGTGGCCGGCCTCACCACCTTTGACCAGCGGCCCCCCCTGGAACGCACCCTGAAATTGCGGCTGTCGCGGCTGATCGATGTGTTGGGGGACGAGGTGCAGGCGGCGGATGTGGAGGAGATCCTATCTGCCTTGGGCTTTCAGCTCTCCCGTTGCGAAGGGGCCAATTCCCAGAGTGCCCTCTCCCCCGCTACCGAGACGGCAACCGTGGCCAGCTGCGTTTGGCAGGTCGTCGTTCCCCCCTATCGCCTGCGGGACATTGAGCGGGAGATCGACCTCATCGAGGAGTTTGCCCGTCTCTACGGCTATGACCGCTTCTCAGAAACCCTACCCACCGAGCCGCAGGTGGGATCCCTTTCGGCGCGGGAAACATTCACCCGCCAGATCCGAGAAGTGCTGCGCGGCATTGGCCTGACAGAGGTGTATCACATCTCCCTCTGCCCAGCGGAGGAGGATGGATCTTTGGTGAGGATTGCCAATCCACTTTCGCCTGAATATTCAGCCGTGCGCAATGCGCTACTTCCCGGCCTGGTGGAGGCCTTCCGCTTCAACTGGGATCAAGGCAACGGCCCGCTCCAAGCCTTTGAAATCGGTCGTGTTTTTGCCCATGCCCTTCCCCCCAACCCCCACCCTTACCGGGAAGCTGAGCATATCGGCGGTATCTTGGGCGGGGATCCCAATCCCCACGATTGGCAGCACCGCAACCGACCCATGGACTGGTTCGAGGCCAAGGGGCTGCTGGTCTCCGCTCTGGAGCGGCTGGGATTTGGCCCGGAGTTTCGTCTGGATCCCCCTGAAGAGCAATCGTCCCTGCTTCACCCCGGTCGCCAGGCCGGCCTGTGGCTCGAGGGATCCCGCATCGGTTTGTTCGGGCAACTGCACCCCCGCCTCTGTCAGGAAAAGGGGCTGCCAGATCAGGTCTATGGGTTTGAGCTGCAGTTGGATCCCTTGCTGGAAAGCCTGGAGAGACGGGGCATTGTGCAATTTGTCCCCTTTTCGCCCTTTCCTGCTGCCGATCGGGATATCGCCTTCTTTGCGCCACTCGACCTTGCCGTTGGTGAGATCGAGAAGGTTATCCGTCGAGCGGGCGGAGAACTTCTCCAATCGGTGCAGCTTTTCGACGAGTACCGGGGCCAAGGAGTACCTGCAGGGCAGCGCAGCCTTGCCTTCCGCCTAGTGTACCGCGCTCCCGATCGCACCCTCACGGATGCGGAGGTAGAAGCTCTGCAAAACCAGGTGAGGGCGCAGTTGGCAACACAATTTCCGGTGACCTTGCGCAGCTAGCCGACCCCTCTGTAGCTACTATAACATCCTCCCGGCGCTCGTCCTGTGGAC
>NZ_JANSHV010000090.1:0-14008 GCF_047461775.1 Synechococcus sp. R6-5 | reverse complement strand
TTGTCGCTACGCGACGCTAACGCGAACGCGTCAGCGGGACGGAGTCCTTGCATTTCACAAAAGCTTGAATTGAATCGAGATGTTTTGTGAGTTTGCAAATGGCTACATAGGTAGTTGTGGGCTACGTGGGGATTATGAAAAAAATTAAGACTTTTGGCACAGCGGCAATTTTCGCCAGTAGTCCGGCACTAGGATGGCTTCCAAGTATACCCGGCGGGATCCCATGTATGTATATTGCCCGGAGGAGTTTCTGGGAAGCAGAACCCAGTGCAACCTAGAAGCATTGATAGAACGGCTGGAAGAGGGGGGTCGCACCCTTTTGAGCCAGTTGTTTGACGTTCGTTACCCTTACTGGAAGCGTAATCTCCGCAACAACATTCGCTTGGTGGGGGAGCTGCGCTATGTAGGCGAGGTACCCGTTCTGGTTTTGTTTGGCCTCTGGCCGAGAGGCAGTCACGAATACCGGGAGTTCTTAGACCGACGGCGAGATCCGGATTATCAAGAACGGGTGCGGACCTGGGTGCCCGATGACCGTTTGCAGGCGTGGCTGGCGCAGCGGCACGAACCAGGGGATCCGCCAAACCATCTCCCCCCTCTGCCCGACGAGCTGTATGAATGGACACAGTTCTTGAATGCTCCCAATCCGCAGGAGCGGCTGGTGTTGGAAAGTGGGGAATGGGTTCGGCAAGTACGGGCCCTTTCTCCAGAGCAGCGGCGCCAGGCTTACCAAGCAGTATCCCGCTTGGTAGATGACATTGAAGGCAGGCTCTACCGGCAGCTCCCGCCGTTTTATCTGGAGGCAGAGGTCAAATGCTGGCAGGAGGGATCCCTGTATCTGGCCGTCAGCTTGGTACAAGTCTGGGAGCAGCCAGGGAGATTGTTTCCATTTCTCATTGGAGTTTACGACCACGCCCCAGAGCAAAAGGAACGGTTTGAGCTGGGATGCCAAACCTGCCTCTTTGGGATGAAAGCCAAGCAGCCAGACATTCTCCAGCACCCGCAACCTTTGGAGGTGTGGAAGCGGTACGCCCGTCGCGCCTACCCCGACTACATGGTGGCGGATGAGACCATTTGGTTGGAAATGCAGGAGATCACAGAGGGAAATTTGGCTTTGTCCATGGAGGAGGAAGAAATCCTGCAGAGTACATCCATGCCCCTACTGATCAACGGAAGGGCCGGGAGTGGCAAATCTCTGATGTTGTACTACCGCTTTGCCGACTATTGCAGCCACTACCTCAAAACTTCAAAACAGAGACCTCTTGAGTACCGCCCTCTCTTTTTGACCTATAGCCCAAGCTTGGTGCAGCAAGCCCGCGACAGGGTAAGTTCAATTTTGCGCATCAGCCACCGCTATCGGGAGGAGGGGTGCAGCTTCTCCACGGAGGAAATTCAGCAGTGTCAAGCTTTTTTTAGCACTTTTCAGGATTACCTGCTGAACTGCCTTCCTGCCGAGCGGCAAGAACGCTACCAACCGGATCGGTATGTCAATTTTTATCGATTTCAGAGCTGGTATTGTGGTCGCCGCGATGTAGAGCTGGCTTGGCACACCATTCGCACGCTGATCAAAGGCTATGAGGTCAGTGACTATTTGGATCCCGATAGCTACCGAGAATTGCCTGAGGCCGACCGCAGTGTGGATGAAGAAGCCTTCGAGCGGATTTACGAAGAGATTTGGCCGGGTTACCGGGATCGAACCACCCATGAGGGCTACTGGGATGACCAAGATTTGGCCAGAGATGTGCTGCAAAATGGCACTCTTAATCCTATTCATCCAGTCATTTTTTGCGATGAGGTTCAGGACTTTACCCAACTTGAGCTGAATATCATTTTTTGCTTATCTCCTTGGGGAAAATACAAGTTGGATTGGGCTATTGATCGCCTGCCCTATGCCTTTGCCGGGGATCCCTTGCAAACCATTAACCCGACGGGATTTCGTTGGGCTGCTCTGAAAAAATATCTCTACGAGCATATCCGCGCCTACTTGTTGCCGAGCCATCCCTTTGAGATTGCAGGCCCGCAGGAGCTGAGAAACAACTATCGCAGCAATCCACAAGTTACTCGTTTTAGCAATGTAGTCAACCTGTGGCGGCGAGTTCTCAGCAAGAGTCGAGAAATCTATCCCCAACAGCCCTGGCGTCCCCATGAGCAGGGCATGCCGGTTCAAAGGTTTGTGCTGGATGGTCAGGAAAGAAACTTAATCGAAGATGAGCTTAGAAAAATGCTTAGTGATCTCACAGGAACAGTCTGTATCTTACCCTGTCCTGTGGGAGAGGAGCTGAACTACGTGCGTCAGGATCCCGAACTCCAGAAGATCTTTGCCGAGGAATTGAAGCAGAATCTTAAACCACCGCTCCTGCAAACTGCTACGTCTGTTAAGGGAATGGAGTTCAAAAAAGTTATCCTCTACAAGTTTGGAAACGCCTATCGACAAAACTTTAACCGGCAGCTTAATTATTACGCCCGAGGAGCTGGGGAGGCGATATCCCTGCAACTCCATTATTTTCTCAACCAATTGTATGTCGGCATTACCCGCCCCATCGAGGCCCTGGCCATTGTGGACACCTCTGCCGGTTGGCGGGAGTTCTGGGATCCAAGCTTAGAATCCAACTCTTGGCTCGATCATCCTTCTCTGCAACCGGATCGGTCGGAATGGGAGACCGACCCACCGGTATTGGGTTACCCTGTCAAAGGCATCAATATCCAGTACTGGACCAATACAAGCTTGGAAGATCTGCAGGAGGCAGCTCTTGAGCTTCTCAGGCGCGGCATCGAGGAGGGCAACCTCAAACTTCTGGAGGATGTTCAAACTCTGGCGCGGAAGGCAAAAAAACCACCTCTAGAACAGGAATGTCAGGCCTGGCTCCTCAAGCTCCAGAGGGATTACGTTTCCGCAGGGCAAAAGTTCCTGAGCCTGGAGCAGTCTGCTTTGCCCAACAAAAATCTTAAACGAGAAGCCTGGGAGTGCTTTTGGAGAGGGAAGGCCTGGTTGGAGCTGCAGCGTAACGCCGCCTACTTTGCCGGATGTCCTGGGATCCCAGACTACAGCCCCTTGGTGGACTTGATGGTGGTGGTGCAAAAAAACTCCGCCAAGCCTGCAGAGCGCTTTCGACAACTGGTGCGGGTGCGAGATTGGCTGAGCGTTGAAGTCAGCCCCAAAGATAGGGACTTCGTCCCGCTTACACGAACGGATTCCACCTGGAAAGAGTGTGTACAGCAATTTTTGGCAGAGCTTGAGCAAGTTCTCAACAACTTGGGAACTTTCTGCCCCCAGGAAGAGGCCCGCAGCTGGTTTTTGCAAGAGACCCTTGAGGCTTTGAAGGGACGTCTGGCCTTTCTCGGCCAGCGGCAGCCGTTCGCGAATCAGTACTACAAGATTTGGGGTATCTGTCACTTCTATCGGCAGGAATTTGAGCGGGCGGTAGAGGTTTGGGATCAGGGGGGCCAAACGGAGCATTCCCCCTACTACCGGGCCAAGATCCACCTGGAACCCCTTCCCGGCAAGGTGAGGTGGCTATCCAAAGACCGCCAAGACTCGGTGGTGCTGGACCGATGGCAAGAGGCAGGACGTCCCCTCACAGGCGAGTGGGCAGAGTACATCGGCGACGTCGTCACCAGTCTGGAGCGCTTGAAAGACTGGCCGCTGATGCTGCGAGTTCTGATCCAGTGCCGAGAGTGGGAGAAGCTCTGGAAAACGGTGCAGGCCCATCCTCAGGCGTGGCAGCGGGGACATGACTACGAGCTGGTGGCTGCCATGGCCCGGGATATCCGGACCAACTGGGAAGACTTAAGGCGCAAATCCCCTGGGCTGCGAGATTTTCTGCAGGAAGTGGTTACCAGCACACAGATGGAGCGGGCCTGGTGGCTACAGCCCCTGGAGGTAGGCTTGGCTTGTGAGCGATTGGGCCACTACCGAGACACGCTCAGGTTTTACGAGCGCTTCACCGAAAGCAGAACCGGCAGGCTGACCAGGCAGCAACGCTCTCAAATTCGGCAGCGCTGGCTGGTGACCCACCAAAGGTATCAAGAGGTTCTCCAAGCGGAGGGGCGCCCAACAGATCGTTTGGCGGAGGAGTTTCGACAGGCTCAAGAGCGTTGGAGGGAGCAGCTGCCCCAGGCAGAACCTGAGCTGGACGAACGGGATCCCTGGGCGCTTGACTTTGTGGAGCACCCCAGCCCTGTCCAAAGTTGGCTGCTGCAGCGGGCCCAAACCGACACCCAGAGCCGACTCAGAGCGGAAATCGCCCAGGCGCTGGAGCATCTGGACGAACGACACTTGCAGCAGGTGCACAGCTTGATCCAGCGCTTTTCGCGCGCCGACCCATCCACCTAGGCTGGCTCCGAACGCAGGCCGGGAGGCCTATTGCAGGATTTGGCGCAGGCGCTCCAAGGCCCGTCGGTTCTCTTCAGGGGTGCCCACCGTCAGACGCAGCCCCCCACCCGTGTAGCGCACACCAGTCCCCAGCTCCTGCCAGGCCCGCTGCAGCTCTTGGGGATCCCAGCCGGCCACCCGGAAGTAGAGGAAGTTGGCTTGGCTGGGCCACACCCGCACCCCTGGCAGCTCCTGCAGAGCTCGATAAAGGGCTTCCCGCTCCTGACAAATTAGCGTCACGTCGGCCAAAAGCTCCTCGGCATGCTCCAAAGCCATCTGAACCGCCCACTGAGAAAGGGCCGTGAGGTTGTAGGGCAGGCGGATCCCATCCAACACCTGCACAAGCTGCGGATGACCCACAGCATAGCCCACCCGGTGGGCCGCCAGGCGAAAGGCTTTGGAGAAGGTGCGCAAGATTACCCAGTTGGGATGCTCCGCCAATTTGGGCAGGGCTGTGTGCCGGCTGAACTCAAAATAGGCCTCATCCAAAATCACCAGAATCTCTTCGGGTAGCCCTTCCACCCACTCCCACTCTGCAGCCGTCAGGCCATTCCCCGTCGGCGAGTTGGGATCCACCAGGCACACCACCCGAATCGGATGCTCCCTCAAAGCCTGTTGACATCGCTCTAGATCCAGAGCAAACGTCTCCGGGTCGCGGGGAACCCGCACCACTGGGATCCCCAGGCTCTGGGCCAGGATGGCGTACATGGAGAAGGTGGGCTCTGCCACCAAAATACCGCCCCGCCCGCCCAAACAAGTGGCAATCAGCAGCGAGCGAATCAGCTCATCCGACCCATTGCCCAGGCTGATCTGCTCTGGCTCCGCTCCGGCATAGGCGGCGATGGCCTGCTTCAGGCCCCGGTGGTGGGCATCGGGATAGCGGTTGCTGGGGATCCCCTTTTCCCAAAGGAGGGAGAGCTTCTGCTTGAAGCCCACCGGCCAATCGAGGGGGAACTCATTGGCATCCAGCTTGTCGGCAGCCGGGGCAGGCACGGCGTCGTAGGGCTTGAGGTAGAGCAAGTCGGGGCGCAGATACTGCAGAGCACACATCTTCCTGACGGGGAGAAGTAGCTATTATATCAGGGCCAACCCGACCACTTATTCTTTTGTCAGGGATCCCTGCTGACGTAGCGCCTCAAAAAGGGCAATCGCTACGGCATTGCTGAGGTTCAGGCTGCGCACCGGCCCCCGCAACGGAATGCGCACGCTGGGATAGGTTTCCAAGAACAGAGGATCCAACCCCCGGCTTTCGCTGCCGAACACCAACCAGTCTCCCGGCTGATAGGTTACTTCCGTATAGAGGGCTTTGCCGCGCACACTAAAACACCAGAACCGGGCCTCAGGGTGGGCCTGCACCAGAGCAGACCAAGAGGGGTAGCGATACAGTTGGACGTGCTGCCAATAGTCCAGCCCCGCCCGCTTGAGGTAGCGATCCGAAAGGCGAAACCCCAGAGGATCCACCAGATGGAGAGGCGTATCGGTGGCTGCACAGGTGCGGGCGATATTCCCCGTGTTGGCCGGGATCTCTGGGGCAACCAAAACAACGTGGAAGGGCATAATCCTATCCTACTTGCCCCCAAATCCGCGGTTGCCGCCCCCTTTTTTACCCCCACCTTTGCCCGGCTTGCGGCTGGGCTGTTGCCGAGAGGGAGAGGCCGTTGAACGTCCGCGCCAACTGGGATCCCCGCCGGGAAGAGAGGTACGCCCACCCCCCCAACCCATACCGGGAAAACCGCCACCCATGCCCATGTTGCGCATCATGTCGCGCATGCGTTGAAAATCACTGACCAGTCGGCTGACATCCTCCAGCTTGTGGCCAGATCCGCGGGCCACCCGTCGTTTGCGGCTGACGCTGCGGGCCAACAGATCCGGGTTGCGCCGCTCTTCGGGGGTCATGGAGTTGATCATGGCTTCGGCGCGGGCCAGTTGGTCTTGTCCCTTTTGCAGTTGTTCCTCGCTGATTTTGCCCATCCCTGGCATCAGTCTCAGCAGCCCTGCCAAGGATCCCATGCGTTTGATCAGGCGCATCTGCTTGAGGAAATCGGTGAAATCAAACTGGGCAGTCATCATCTTCTCCGCCATGCTGGCGGCATCTCCCAGGTCGATTTCCTCTTGGGCTTTTTCCACCAAGCTGAGGATATCCCCCATACCCAGAATGCGGGAGGCCATGCGATCCGGGTAGAAGGGATCCAGCGCTTCCACCTTTTCGCCGACGCCGATGAACTTGATGGGCTGGCCGGATACTTGGCGAATGGAGAGGGCGGCTCCACCGCGGGTATCCCCATCCAGCTTGGTGAGAATGGCCCCAGTGATGCCCAAGCGCTCGTGGAAGGCTCGGGTAAGGCTGGCTGCCTCTTGGCCGATCATGGCATCCACCACCAGCAGGATCTCGTGGGGCTGCACCGCCGCCTTGATCCGCTCCAGCTCCGCCATCATCTCCAGGTCGATCTGCAAACGACCGGCAGTGTCCAAAATCACGTAGTCGTAGCCCTGCTGCCGGGCCGTCTCCACCCCCTGCCGGGCAATCTCGACGGGATCTGCTTTGCCCAGGTCGAAAACGGGGATCTGAATTTGCTGGCCCAGCGTCTTGAGCTGGTCGATGGCCGCCGGACGGTAGATGTCTCCGGCCACCATGAGAGACTTCTTGCCCTGCTTGCGCAAATACAGAGCCAACTTGGCGCAGGTGGTGGTTTTCCCGGATCCCTGCAAACCGGCCATGAGGACAATGGTGGGAGGCTGCTCCGCTTGGGCGATGGGCACGTTGGCTTCTCCCATCACCTTCACCAGCTCGTCGTGGACAATCTTGATGAACTGCTGATCCGGTGTCACCCCCAGGATGACCTCGGAGCCCAGGGCAGCTTCCCGCACATCCTCGATAAACTGCTTCACCACCTGCAAATTGACATCCGCATCCAGCAGGGCTCGCCGCACCTCCCGCAGAGC
This sequence comes from Synechococcus sp. R6-5, assembly GCF_047461775.1. Taxonomy (NCBI): domain Bacteria; kingdom Bacillati; phylum Cyanobacteriota; class Cyanophyceae; order Synechococcales; family Synechococcaceae; genus Synechococcus; species Synechococcus sp. R6-5. Next base: position 6,696 of record NZ_JANSHV010000090.1, on the reverse strand, counting down.
TTCTTGAATGTTGGTTTCGGTGATCTTGTCCTGGCCGCGCAGCTTTCTCCAGGCCAATTCCAACTTCTCGGAGAGGGCATCAAACATGGGTACTGTGGATCCTGTCAGGCGCTTTGGGGGCATTTCCTACCATAGTCGAATCGGGGCGACTCCATCTTGGGGATCCCAACCAAGGTGGCTATCCCGGCCCAGAAAAACTGGCGACTTCACAAAAGTTTAAGCAACAATAGAGGGCGTTGCATGCAGATCTTCCATGGTCAGCGTCGCTTCCCTTCCCTACAGCACCACCGACTGGCAATTGGGCTATCGCTCCCTATCCCAGGAGTACGACTATTGGATTACGGAGATCGAAGGACGGATCCCGGCAGGGTTGCGGGGAACCCTGTTTCGCAACGGCCCGGGCAAGCTGGAGGCGGGATCCCAGCGCTACGGACACCCGTTCGATGGCGACGGCATGGTCTGCGCCATCACCTTTGTGGGGGGGAAGGTTCATTTTCGCAACCGGTTTGTGCGCACCCGCGAGTTTGAAGCAGAGGAAAAAGCCGGTCGGGTGCTCTACCGAGGGGTGTTTGGCACCCAAAAGCCGGGCGGCTGGTGGAGCAACTTTCTCGACTTGCGGTTTAAAAATCCCGCCAACACCAATGTCATCTACCAGGGAGACAAGCTGCTGGCCCTGTGGGAGGCCAGTGCCCCTTACCGGCTGAACCCGGCCACCTTGGCCACCGAGGGGATCGAAACGTTTGCAGGAGGGATCTCGGCCAACCAGCCTTTCACTGCCCATCCCCGGCGGGATCCCCACACGGGAGATCTCATCGCCTTTGGGGTGCGGGCTGCCCAGAACTCCACGTTGCTGTTTTATCGTCTGGACTCGCGCGGGCGCTTGGTGGAAAAGCGGGATTACCGCCTGCCCGGTTTTGCCTTCCTGCACGATTTTGTCTGGACACCCCGCTACCGTATCTTTTTCCAAAATCCCTTGGCTTTCAACCCCCTGCCGTTTGTGTTGGGCTGGCAACCGGCGGGCACCTGTTTGACCTTGAAACCGGGGGAGCCGACCCGCATCTGGCTCTTTCCCCAGGGCAATAAGCCGCTGCAACTGGAAACGGAGCCGGGGTTTGTTTTCCATTTTGTCAACGGCTACGAAGTCGGGGATCGGGTTGTGGTGGATGCCGTCCTCTATGAGAGCTACCCTGCCCTGGAGCCGGATGCCGATTACCTGCAGATTGACTTTGCCCAGATTCCGGCGGGCAAGCTGTGGCGGTTTTATCTGCATCCCAAGGCGGGCAGTGTGCGCCGAGAACTGCTGCTGGATCGCTCGGTGGAGTTTCCGGCCATCCACCCGGCTCAAATGGGGGGATCCCACCGCTACATCTACATCGGGGCCACCCATGCTCCTGGCCCCAATGCTCCTCTGCAAGCCATCCTCAAGCTGGATACCGCCACAGGCCGCACGCAGCAGTACAGCTTTGCCCCCCGCGGCTTTGTGGGAGAACCGGTGTTCATCCCCGATCCAGAAGGTCAGGGCGAAGAGGCAGGGTGGATCGTGACGGTGGTTTTTGATGCGGCCAGCCAGCGCTCTCAAGTGGTGATCCTAGAAGCAGCCGACCTGACAGCCGGCCCGGTTGCGCGGATCCCATTGCGGCACCACATTCCCTATGGCCTACACGGCAGTTTTACTCCCCAGGTGTGGGCAACGCCTGCCTAAACGGTGAACCCCAGGAATGGCTAATGGATCCCATCGGCTCGGGAAAGATCATGCGCCCCAGCCTTTGCGGGAGCCCTGGGGATCGGCCAGTCGGATCCCGGCTGTGCAGAAACACCTCCAGTCAGCGTTGCTGGAAAAAACTACAGATACTCATCAATATCAATGGCCCTGTCTGGGGAATAGACATCCTGCAGCCTGAGAACCATTCCCTTGGAACAGTTGCTACCATTGGCTACAGGTCGGCTACAGTGTTGACAACTGCGGGCAAGGGCAGCTGCTAGGAGTTTCCCAATAGAAGCAGAATGGAAAAACGCTGTTGGGCATTGTTAGGCTAATGGGTGGTGTGCTGAGCAAGCCTTGGGTCAAGAGCAAAGCTAAAGCTATAGCCTGTTTTTGCAACGGTAAAGTAAATGTTTGCTGCTGAGCATTTTGGACTGACTGCAACGGAACCGTCACAATGTCCTCCGATCTGAGACCTCCCTTTCGACCGGTACGGCCCCCCAGACCCAGCTCAACGGGTGAGGCCAAGGGATCCCTGTCATCAGCGAAAGCTCAGGATCCTGCGGCAGCTCCTGGTGCTGTTCGCGACAGCGGGACGGAGTCCTTGCAGCCTGTTGTCAGTACCACTGCTAGCTTGGAAGAAAAGAAAGAGCGAGTCTGTTTGGAACCCATCCCCCCGCCTGGGGAGAAGATGCAATACCGAGCCATCGGCCTCATCGAAGGGCAATACATTCCCTCCCCAGAGCACTTTACCCGCGGGATTTTGCGCACCTCGGATGGCTTGGATCTGAATGCCGTATTGCTGGGCCGGGTGATGAGCCTGGTACGGAAGCACCTGAAGCCGGAACGCAACTACCTGTGGGTGGTTTATCCTCGCACCCGCGACAAAACCGAAGATCTGCACGTGCAGTTGCTGGGGGTGTGGGCCCCAGAAGAAATGGGGCGAACTCTCCCCGAGGGATCCCGTCCAACAGTGGTGCCGGATTGGTTTTCCATCCGGGGCGAGGTCGTTTTTCAATCGCAGGAGAAAGGGTTCATCATTGTCAAGATCCGTCAATCGGGCAAAAAAGCTTCCGCCAACTCTCCCTCTCAGCGAGTCCAGAAGGATGGAGCCGCAGCCCCCAAGCCCCAAGCCTTCAAATTGCGCCTGATCGGATCCCTGCCGGGCAAAGGGGTAGGCAATTTCTGGGATCTGCAGGTGCGCCGCCGCGGATCCCTGCTCTATGTGGAGGCGGGCACTCCCATCGGCCCAGTACTCAAAACGCCGCCGCGCCCACGCCTGAAGCGTTCAACCCCCCAACCCAAAGCCAGGAAGAGTTCCACCCCCTCGACACGTGGGGAAGCGTCTATTCAAGAGCCGTTTTATCCTCTGCGAGATCCCACAAAAGTACCCAAGCCGGTTAAGAGAAAACGCCCATAAACTGGGCTAGTAGATCCTGCTTTAATGGAGCTTTTCATGTTGACCTTCTTGTTGTGAACCATTCTTTTACCCTGGTTAGGCCGTGGCAGAACCAACTCCTCCCAACAAAGATGAATTCATTTCGCCTCGCTATCCCTACTGGGGCGAAGTGAAGCCGCAGAACCTAGTTTTTGATGCCAACCTGCAGGAATTTAGCAATAAAGTGTCCTTGATTTGTAGCTTGGAAACCGGGGGCAAAATTACCCCGGAAGAAGCCTACCGGCAAATCAAGGAGCTGTGGAAACAACTCAAACAGACCAAAAAAGCCATCTTGGACGATCCCCAGTGGAAGGAGTCTCCCCCCGACTTGCCGGAAGAGTAGCCGGCTGGATCCTGGCTAACCGCAAACGGTGTACACTGGGCGCGGATGCCGGGCTTAGTCAGGGAAGATGAGGACTTTTCCTTCGCCGGAGGCGCTGCGTCGGCTGCCAGCGGGGGCTGCGGATGGGGCCATCATTCTGGGCACGTTGGTTCTCCTGGCCTTGGTGGCGCAGGTGGGGGTAGGGGCTTTTGAGCGGTTTCAGCCCCCGGCGGTGGTGCCCCGGATCGACTTGGATCCGCGCAACCTGCCCTACTATGCGGCCCGCTCCACCTTGCGCATGTTCATTGCCTTGGCCTTTTCCACCCTTTTTACCTTGATCTATGGCTACATTGCTGCCAAAAGTCGCTGGGCCGAGCGCATTTTGATCCCTCTGTTGGATGTCTTGCAATCGGTGCCGGTGTTGGGATTTCTCTCCATTACGGTTACCGGCTTTATTGCCCTTTTTCCCGGCAGCTTGCTGGGGCTGGAGGCGGCTTCTATCTTTGCCATCTTCACCAGCCAAGTCTGGAACATGACCTTTTCCTTCTACCAATCCCTGCGCACGCTGCCTCAAGAGTTGGTGGAAGCGGCTACCTTGTATCGCCTGTCGGGGTGGCAGCGCTTTACCCAGTTGGAAGTGCCGGCGGCAATGGTGGGCCTCATCTGGAACGCCATGATGAGCTTTGGCGGAGGGTGGTTCTTTGTGGCAGCCAGCGAAGCCATCAGCGTGCTCAACCAGGAATACACGCTGCCGGGCCTGGGATCCTATGTGGAAGCGGCCGTCCAGGCGGAGGATCTGCCCAAGCTGGGCTGGGCGCTCCTGACCATGGCTGGGGTCATCCTGCTGGTGGATCAGCTTTTCTGGCGGCCTTTGGTGGCTTGGTCGGATAAGTTTCGCCTGGAACAGAGCAGCGGGGCTGCTGCCCCCGAATCCTGGCTGTACGATCTGCTGACCACGGCGCGGATCCCGCGGCTGATCGGCAGTTGGCTGTCCCCCTTGGCAGAGTTGGTGGATCGGCTGTTGTCCTATCTGACTCGCCCGCACTGGGTGGATCCCCTCAGTCCTGAGGCCGAGCGACGCCGCGAGCGGCTGCTAACCCAGCTTTCCCGGGCAGCTATTGGCGGCATTGGGATTTGGATTGTTTATTTTGTGGCTACCACTGTGGGCTTTGGAGAGGTGATGCTGACCTTCGGGCTAGGGATCCTCACCCTGCTGCGGGTTAGCGTGTTGCTGGTGTTCGCCACGGTGATCTGGACTCCCATTGGGGTGGCCATTGGCTTTAATCCAAAACTGGCGAAACTGCTGCAGCCGGTGGTGCAATTCCTGGCAGCTTTCCCGGCCAATTTCCTTTTTCCCTTTGCCACGTTGTTTTTTATCCGCGCCCAGATCAGCATTGAGTGGGGCAGCATTTTGCTCATGTCGTTGGGGGCACAGTGGTACATCCTTTTCAACTCCATTGCCGGCGCCCAGAGCATCCCCACGGACTTGCGAGAAATGGCTGTGGATGTGGGCTTACGAGGATGGCAGCGCTGGCGAAAGCTGATCATTCCAGGGATCTTTTCCGCCTGGGTCACCGGGGGAGTCACGGCCAGCGGCGGCGCTTGGAACGCCAGCATTGTCTCGGAGATTGTGGCCTGGGGATCCACCACCCTGACGGCTACGGGGTTGGGCACCTACATTGCTGAGGCAACGGCGGTGGGAGACTGGCCCCGCATTACCTTGGGCATTGGCATGATGAGCTTGTTTGTGGTGGGCATTAACCGTCTGTTCTGGCGACGGCTGTATCAGTTGGCGGAAGAAAAGTATCACCTTTAGTCTTTTCAATTTCTGAGGCAATATGAGCTCTGCAGCTTCCCCCGTTTTGATCGAGGTCGAGAAAGTCTACAAGCGCTTTCCTTTGCCAGAGGGCAAGGGGGAGTTTACCGTTTTAAGCCAGATTGACCTGCAGGTGCGGGCTGGGGAAGTCTTGGCTCTGCTGGGCCGTAGCGGCAGCGGCAAAAGCACCCTTCTGCGCATCATGGCGGGCCTGATCCCCCCCAGTCAAGGGCGGGTGCTGAGCAACGGCCAGCCTCTACGTGGGCCTAACCCAGATGTGGCGATGGTGTTTCAAAGTTTTGCCCTTCTGCCTTGGCTGACGGTGCAAGAAAATGTGGAGCTGGGGCTGCAAGCCCGAGGGATCCCCCGCGAGATCCGCCGGCAAAGGGCCCTGAAGGCCATTGACCTGGTGGGCTTGGATGGGTTTGAGAGCGCTTACCCCAAAGAGCTTTCGGGGGGCATGAAACAGCGGGTGGGCTTTGCCCGCGCCTTTGTCTTGGAGCCCAAGGTGCTGTTTATGGATGAGCCCTTCAGCGCCTTGGATGTGCTGACTGCCGAAAACCTGCGGGGGGAAATTGATGAGCTGTGGAACGCCCAAGCCTTCCCTTCCCAAAGCATCCTCATCGTTACCCACAACATCGAAGAGGCGGTGTTTTTGGCAGATCGGGTGGTGATTCTGGGATCCAACCCGGGGCGGATCCGGGGGGAGGTGAGAATAGATCTGCCGCGGCCTCACGAGCGCACGGATCCCCGCTTTAAGTCCTTGGTGGACTACATCTACGAGATCATGACCAACCCCGAAATTGCTGTTACCGGAGAGGTGGCTCTGCCTGCGCTGGCTGGTGATAAGGCCACTTCCCCCTATGCCCTGCCTCTGCCCCATGCGCGGGTAGGCGGGATCAGCGGTCTGCTGGAGTTGATCGTGGAGTGGCCGCAAGGGCGGGCGGAGATTGCCGATTTGGCCGAGCGGCTGCAACTGGCCGTGGACGACCTGCTGCCTATTTTGGATGCGGCGGTACTGTTGGGGTTTGCCGAGGTGACCGGCAGAGTGGTGCAACTGACCGAAATTGGCCAGGACTTTGCCAACACCACCATCCTGCGCAGCAAGGATCTCTTCCGACAACAGCTATTGGCACGGGTGCCCGTGTTCCGCAGCATCTTGCAGACCCTGGAAGAAAAAGGCAGCCGCTCCATGCGAGCGGACTTCTTCTTGGATCTTTGGGACGAACACTTCCCCCACGCTGAAGCCGAACGGCAGTTTGCCACCGCCATTGACTGGGGACGCTATGCAGAGCTGTTTGAGTACGACGCCTCGGAAGAACGTCTCTATCTGCCCGAGCCAAGCGAGAGCTCCACTGCTCAAAAGCCTGTCGGTCTCAACTCTCGTTCCGAGTAAACTACCCGGCTCCGACCGCTAA
>NZ_JANSHV010000089.1:0-15393 GCF_047461775.1 Synechococcus sp. R6-5 | reverse complement strand
CCTGTGGAGACTCCTCTGGCGGGGTGGTGGGGGTGAACTCTGCCGCTAGTCATGGGTCGCTGAAGCAGGAAGAAAGCAGCGATGCTGGGCAAAGTTCTGTTTTGTTCAGCGTTGCATAAGTCTTTCGGAGCGGACTTCTTCGGGTCAGGCAGAGGTAGCCGAGGCAACCGGTTGAGTGGATCCTGGATTTCCGGTCGCGCTGGCGTAACCTGGCGCAACATAGCCTCCCACCCCACTTCTCTCCCCCATCGCCGATGGGCTATTCCATCAACAGGCCCAAGTCCAGGTGAGGCTGCCACAGATCGGCCAGGCGCTCCAGCAATTGCTCCCGCTGCTGAGCATAGTGGCCCTCCAGATCCGGCAAGGGATCCCAGCCTTTTTGTCGGCGCAGCCAGTTCAGCCATTGTCGCCGCCACAGGTGGTTGTCAAACAGGCCATGCAGATAGCTGCCCCAAATCCGACCCGTGGGATCCCGCCAGCCCAGGTTCTCTTGCTCGAACAGCGGCAGGCAGCCAGAGGGATCCGCCTGGGTGGATCCCTGATGAATTTCGTACCCCTGAATGGGGGCCAGGGCAGGCCATCGGCTTTGGGTCTGCACCTGCTGGGTGACCTTGGTGGGCTGTAAAACGGTGGTCAAAGGGAGAAAGCCCAGCCCTGGGTAGGTGCCGGCGATCCCCTCCCAGCCTTCGGGATCGGCGATGGTCTCTCCCAACATTTGCAGCCCACCGCAAATGCCGACGATATGGCCGGAGTATTGGCGCAGTTGCTCGGCCAAGCCGGTCTTTTGCAACGCGAACAGATCGTTGAGGGTGGTTTTGCTGCCGGGCAGGATGACCACATCCGGGGATCCCAAACTTTGGCCGGGGTGAACCCAGCGCAGATGGACGGTGGGCTCCGCCAACAAGGGGTCAAAATCCGAGAAGTTGGCTACCTGGGGCAGACGAACCACAGCAATCTCCAGTCGCCCCTCCCTCAGGGCTTGGCGACCGGCCCGATCTTCCCAGAGCTGGGGGCTGGCCTCAATTCCCATCGAATCCTCTTGGGGCAGAACCCAATCCAACCAAGGCAAGACACCAACGACGGGGATCCCGGTGTAGTTTTCCAGCCAGTCCAGGCCGGGCTGCAACAATTCCCGCGAGCCGCGAAACTTGTTGAAGACAATGCCCCGGATCAAGGCCCGCTCTTCAGGTTCCAGCAGTTGGAGCGTGCCCACCACATGGGCCAGCGCCCCACCTCGGTCGATGTCTGCCACCAGCCAAGTGGGGGATCCCAAATGCAAGGCAACCCGCATATTTGCCAAGTCCCGATGTTTGAGGTTCACCTCTGCTGGGCTACCTGCCCCCTCGCAAAGGATCCAGTCGTACTGCTGTTGTAGGCGAGCAAGGGCTTCTTTGACCGCTTGCCAGGCCGGCGCAAACCAGCGCTCGTAATACTCTCCGGCGCGGTAGGTGCCCACCGCCACTCCGTTCAAGACGATCTGGGAAGTCAGGTTGCCCTGGGGCTTCAGAAGGATTGGGTTCATCTCCACCGCAGGGGGAATCCCGGCAGCCCAAGCTTGCAGAGCCTGCGCGTAGGCGATCTCTTTGCCCTCTGGGGTGACATAGGCGTTGAGGGACATATTCTGAGCTTTGAAGGGGGCGACCCTTTTTCCCGCTTTCTTGAGAATGCGACAGAGGGCTGTCACCAAAAGGGTTTTGCCCACATGGGAAGAAGTTCCCACCACCATCAAGGATCGACCTGAACAGCTCACCCCGGATCCCTCGCCCTTGGTTTCTGGTTGTTGCCATTCTCCCCGCGGCCAGCCTCGCCAAGCCAGGGCCTCCGTTGGCAAAAGCGACTCTGCAATCCCCTAGTTAACCGCCCTGCTGATGCCCAGAGCCGCACCCTCCGGTCTGCACGGGATCCCAGGGGCTTGCGCCTTTGTGCTCTCGGTTGGATTTTAAGCTGGGGCAGATGGATTCGAACCACCGAATGGCGGGACCAAAACCCGCTGCCTTACCGCTTGGCGATGCCCCAATTCACATTGCTTAACCGGCTTAATTAATTTAGCGATGCAGCTTTAGATCTGTCAACGGTTGCGGTGGCTTCCTGTGTCGTGGGGAAGCTGAAGCTCTTCGCCAAGGCCAGGGCCGATGTCAAAGGGGTTCACAGGGAGAATGCGGGCCACCTCGAAGAAATAGGCGCGGATCTCTGGCCCGAAATAGATGACATCTCCGCTCCTCAAGTAGTGAGTGGCCACCCGCGTGCCGTTGACAAACACCCCATTGGTACTGGACTGGCCGTTGCGATTGCCGTCGATCAGGCAATAGGTAAACCCTGTCCGGTTGGACTTGGTGGGCACCCGCACCAGGTAAGCGTGGTGACGCGAGACAAACCGATTGACGATCTGGATGGCGTTGGAGGGATCCCGTCCAACCGTGTAGATACTCTCCCGCAGGATGTAGCTGCAGGGCCGGACAGGATGGCAGATGGACAGGGTGAACTCCGGATGGGATACCGGCTGCTCAGGGACTCGATCGAACAGATCTGCTGGCAGATCAAAGCTGTAGCTAGAAGCAAGAGGATCCCCCCCACCAACCGCCGTGGTGGAGGTAAAGAAATCGTCGTAGCTATGTGACAACGGCCTTCCCCCCTCAACGCTCAACGCCATTTACAGCAGCTTGGCTTTCCAAATTCAAAGTCTTATCTATAGTTCCCCAAAACCCTACTGCTTTCAAAGGAACTCTGGTCTTGGCGGGCTGCCGGAAAACCCACAAGCCCCAGTGTACTGTACTATACACTATAGGCAGTCTTGGAGATACCCCCTTTCCCAAAAAATTGGGTTTGGGTCGGGCCTATTTTGGCTTTCAGGGATCCCTTGGGAGCCACAGCCTCAGGCGGGCTATTCTGAGTAGCAGGTTTTTAACCTTGAGGTGAGGGTGTGACGGAGGCCCTGCTGCGTCGGTTGGATGTGGCCACAGAAGCTGCCCTGGAGGCAGGAGCTTTGCTGCGCAGTTATGTGGGGGGCACCCTTGCCATTGAGGAGAAACGTCCGGGCGACTTGGTGACGGCGGCGGATCGCGCTTCCGAGGATCTCATCTTGAAAATCTTGAGGCGGCACTTCCCCGAAGATGTCATCTTGACCGAGGAATCAGGCCAGCAGGGATCCCCGGAGGGCGCCTACGCTTGGATGATCGATCCCCTGGATGGCACCACCAACTTTGCCCACGGTTACCCTTTCGCTGCCGTCTCCATTGGTTTGCTGCAGGGGCGGGAGCCAGTTTTGGGGGTTGTTTGTGACGTTTTTCGCGGGGATCTGTTTCGCGCCGTCCAAGGAATGGGGGCCACCCGCAACCGTCAACCCATTCGAGTCTCCACAACGGCTGAATTGTCTCGGAGCTTGCTGGTGACCGGCTTTGCCTATGATCGTCGCGAAACCCCTGACAACAACTACGCCGAGTTTTGCCACTTTACCCATCTCACCCAAGGAGTACGGCGCGGCGGATCTGCAGCTCTGGATTTGGCCTATGTGGCCACCGGTCAGTTGGATGGCTACTGGGAGCGGGGCCTCTCCCCTTGGGACATTGCCGCAGGGATCGTTCTGGTGCGGGAGGCAGGCGGCAAGGTGACCGCTTATGACGGCAGCCCGGTGGACGTTTACAGTGGCCGACTGTTGGCCAGCAATGGCTGGTTACACGCTGCTCTGCAAGAAGAATTGGCCCAAGTACAGCCTTTGCCGGTCTCCTTTCCCATGCGGCGGGATCCACGCCTAGCCTATCAGAACCGGGAAAGCTCCCCAGTTGAGTTGAATTGAAGACAGAAGTAGCTGACGAATAATCGAGGAATAATCAAGAAGATTCCAAGAACCCTATGTTGGGCAGGGTAGATAGGAGATGGGTTAGCGGACTCCCCGGAAAACAGCGACATGGCTGCCGGGCGGCACAGTTCGGCCTGGCTCTCCTCTTGGGAGCGATGGCCCTTGGGGTTGCCACTGCTGGCCCCGGTTACCCTCAGCCGGCACAAGGGAAAGTCGCCCCCACCGAGCAGGCACAGCCCCCTGATTCCCGTTGGACTGAGATCCAAGCTCGGGGGCGCATTCGAGTTGGCTTGGATCCCAGTTTGGGGCCGGCTTATCTCTACACCGACTTGGAGCGACAAACCTACGCCGGCTTCGAGTGGGATATCCTGGAGGCGTTGGCCCAAATCCTTCAGGTGCAGGTGGATCCCATCTACGTGGCCTGGAGCGAGCAGTTGGCGGCCTTGCAAGCGGATGAGGTGGACTTGATCTGGGGAGCGCGGGAAGCTTTGGGCTTGGATCCGGAGCAGTTTCTGGCCACCCGGCCCTACTACCTCAGCCCGCAGCGCTTGGTGGTACGGGATCCCTTCCCCGCCTCCGGGCCAGAGGAACCGGCCATTGAAGCACTGTCGCAATTATTTGGCCGCAAAGTGGGCATTGTAGTTAACAGTACGGGGGCAGCCCTACTGGAGGCGTATAACGAGAGGAGGGGCAACGCCATTCGTCTCTTTGCCACCAGCAACCCTGAGCGCTTGTTTGCTCAGCTACAAGCCGGCCAGTTGGATGCCGTGCTGGTTGATCAGCCCGTTGCCGCCCTGAACCTGCGCCAAGCTGGATCCCGGCTGCGCCTGGTGGGGCCGCCCCTGTTCCCCATGCCTCTGGTGGGAGTAGTATCCTCTCAGCATCCTTCCCTCAAGGAAGCTGTGGATGGGGCGATTTCCAGCCTGATCGAAAACGGAACCTTGCAGCAGATTTTAGAGAAGTGGCAACTATGGGATCCAACTCTAATGTCCCCCGCCTCAACCGAGGGCTAGCCCGCTACGAGACTGACCATTTCGCCATCTTAGGCGTGCCCCTTACCGCCGACTCCAAGGGGATCCGGCGCGGCTACCTGCAGGCGGCCAAGGCCCTCCACCCGGATCGGTTTGTGGGGGATCCCGAAGGTGCAGAACGCGCCAACATCCTCTTTGCCAAGCTGGTCAACCCGGCCAACGAAGTGCTGACCAAAGAGCGGGAGCGAGGGGAATATGAAACGGTGCTCAAAATGCGGATCAAACGCCTTTTGGAGACGCCCCCCCCAGATCTTTGGCCCTCTGGGGAAGCCGTCAAGGGCTTGGCCGAGCACCCCCATTGGCAGGAAGAGTATGTCAGACGGGTGGAGAAGCTGGCCAAAGAGCAATACAGCTCCATGGAAACCCTGCTCGAGAAAACCGAGCAATTGAGCGAGCTGAACCTGGCCTATTTGTTGCTCAAGGCCGGCTACCAGGGGAGCCTAGCCCCTGCCTCTAGAACCACTACCGCGACCGGGATCCCAACCCCTTCCCCCAGCCGTACCACTGTGGGAGGGATCCCGGTGCCACCCCCCACCAGCTCTCCTGTTGCTCCGCCCACCCGTCCCCCTGTTCAGCCCGTTCCCACCCCACCTCCGGCTCCCAAGCTCAGCCCTGCGGAAACCCGCTTTATCCAAGCCTTGGACATGATCGAGCGCAAGCAATACCGGGATGCGGTGCAGTATCTGAACTTTGCCATCAGCGCTGAGCCCAACGTGGCCCGCTACTACCTGCACCGGGGCATTGCCCACCTGAAGCAGGGGAATACCGGCATGGCCAAAGCAGACTTTATGCAAGCCAGTCGCCTAGAACCCGCCAACGCCGAGTTGATGGCAGAAGTGCGCCGTTGGATGCAGCAGGTCACCACTCAACAGCCCGTTCCCGTCCCCAAGGACTCCGTCCCGCCAACGCGAGTGGCCAGCCGTCAAACGTCACAGGCTCAGAAAGTGGTGCCGCCTCCCCGCAAAGAAGACAACGGCGGGTTCTTGAGCCGCCTCTTCGGCAGGAAAAAGTAGGCAGAGCCCCCCTTAACGCGCACCCCCTAGCACCAGCAGCGTGACCAGGGATCCCGTATTCCAGAGGCTGTGCAGCAGGATGGGAGCCAGCAGGTTGCGGCTGTGGCTGTACACCACCCCCAGCACCACCCCCAGCATGGTCAGAGGCAGCAGATCAGAGAGGTTGAGGTGGGCAAGGGCAAAGGTAAAGGCGCTGAGCACAATGGCGGCCCCCATAGGCAGGTGGCGGCTTAGGGTGGGCAGCCAAAAGCCCCGGAACAGCACCTCCTCAAAAACAGGGGCACAGACAGACACCACGGCCAAAAACACCAACCGCGCCCCCCAGCCATGGCTGTCCAGCAGCAGAGGCAGAATAGGGTTCCCACCCCCTGCCTGCGGCAGCAGCAACTGCGACAGCGCCGCTGCCAGCACCACCAAAGGCAAGGCCACCCAGTAGCCACACAAGCCCCACAGCAGCCAAGGACCCCACAACCGCACCTGCAGCACCCTCTGCCAGCCGGGGTAGGCGTGCAAGAGACGGTACAACAACCCCGCCCCCAGCACAGCGCCGGAATTGTAGGTGAGAAACAGGGCTACCGCCTGCTGCCAAGGGCTGAGCTGCCGTGCCCCCAGGCCGAGGATGATGATGTAAAGTCGAGGCACCAAAGCGTTGAGGGCGATAAACCCCAAAAACCAGCCGGTCAACACCGCTTGCGCCCCGATCCCCGGCCAAGGCACTTCCCAAGCAGGGCCCAGGAGCGGACGTTTGCGCCAAAGGCTCCAGCCCAGCCAGCCCAACAAGAGCATCAACCCCAGCAGCGCCCCCAGCACGGGGATCCCGCCCACCACCGCCAGTCGAAACAGAGCCGCCAAGGCCAATTTTTCCTGCTGTTGGTTGAGGGCATTCAGGCTATCGCTGCGCTGCTGCAGTCGGTAAAGCTGTTGCAGGGCCACCGCCTCAAACCAGCCATCCAGATGATTGCGAATCTGCACCTCCGCCTCTGGCAAGATGCGCCGCGGTGTTCCCCACAGTCCCTGTAGAACCTGGGCTGCTCTCTTTTGACTCGATTCCACCTCCATCGCGCCAGCGGCGCGGAGCACTTTGGGACGTTCCAGGTCGATGATCTGCTGCCATTGCTGCCGAGCAGCTTCCAGATCTTCTTGGTAGGCATAGAGCAAGCCAAGGCGCAGCCAAAGCGCATCCAGCTCCGTCTGCAAATCTTGCATGGAGGCCAAAAGGGCGGGATCCACCTCTGGAGATTGGGCCAGTTCTGGGCTGGCCGCCTCAGATTCGCCAGCAGGAGTTAAACGGGCCAGCCGTTTCAAACGTTTCAGGCGTTCGGTGTAGTTATCGGCAGTCTGCTGATAGCGATTTTGGGCCACCTTGAACACATCCTGGCCCAAAAGCGCCCGTGCCAGATCCTGATAGCGGGGATCATCGAGGGTGCGGGAAGCCTGCAGGGCGAGATCGGTTTGCAACAAATCCAACTGCGTTTGGGGCGGCGGCTGAAACCAACTGCTGGAAAGAGAAAGCCCGACAATCACAATGGCCAATAGGCTCAGCAGGTTGAGGATCCCACGGCGAACAGAAAACCAAGCAGAGGAGGGGTCGGCAGAGGCCGTGGTTTCAGAGTGAGACATTGCGGCGACGGATCCAACTCAAGCGGGTTATATCCTATCTTCTGTTTGTCTTGGCGGAATGGAGTTGTTATTACTGCTTTGCCCCGTTGTCACCGGCGCTCCAGCCAATAGCGATAGATGGGCAGATCCAATTGCAGACACTGCCACTCCCGCTCGGTGGGAATGCCGAGGGGATTGGAGTCCAAAGGCCCCTGATGGGGATCCCAAAACTGCGGATGCTCTAAAAATCGAGCTGCCATTTCTTCGGCCACCTCTTGGATATCCGATTGCAGGAAGACGGGGCTGCCCGGTCGCAGCAGCAGAGCCAGATCTGCCACCAGTTGGGGTTGGACAATCCGCCGTTTGTGATGGCGCTTTTTGAACCAGGGATCCGGAAATAGGATGGTCACCCGGCTGAGATCCCCCGGCGCAAACAGATGCCGCAAAGAGACATTGATGTTGGCAAACAGAAAATGGACGTTATCCAGCCCCAGCTCATCCCGCCAGGCATTGGCCCGCTCCACCAGCGCCTGCCGAATCTCTACCCCTAGGAAGTTCCAGTCGGGCTGCTCCTGAGCGAGGCGCAGCAGAAATCGTCCGCTCCCTGTGCCGATATCCAGATGAAAGGGCTGCCCCAGCCGCCGGTATACCCGTTCCCAATGGGGTGGGGGGGCGGGCTGCTGATACTGTGCCTGCAGGGGATTGACGTGCTGCCGTACCCGGTGACCGAGGCCCCTCTGTAAGGGGATCCCGGCCCAAGGCGGAGAAGGGGGGCGCTTCTCCAGTTGGCCCTCAGGCGATTGCTGCCCCTGTTGCACCTCTGCTTCCATAGACCACCTCCTGCCGCCAGCTGCGGCCCTCGCCCACTGACCAAGGGATCCCCCAGCTTGGAGGGGAGCGACAAAAGTCCAGGAGATCTAGGCTACCACCGGATGCTGTCGATGACTTGCCGCAAGATCTGGGCCGAGCGGTGCAGCTGCTTGCGCTCGCTCTCGGTGAGGGACATGGCCAGCGTGCGTTCCACCCCCTGCCGCCCGACCACTCTGGGCAAGCTGAGACAGACCTCTGGCAGATCGTACTCCCCTTGGGTGAGGCTGCTCACCGTCAAAACGCGGTGTTGATCCCGCAGCAGGGCTTGGACAATTTGCGTCACCCCTAACCCGATGGCGTAGCTGGTGGCCCCTTTGCGACGGATGATCTCGTAGGCAGCGTTGCGCACCTGCTCGAAGATATCCCCCAAATAGGCGGGATCCCAGTCCGGCGAGAGTTCCCCAATCGGGGTGCCGGCGATGTTCACCTTGCTCCAAACGGCCACCTCGCTATCTCCATGTTCGCCGATGATGTAGGCGTGCAGGCTACGCGGATCCACCCCCAGGCGCTCCGCCAAAAGGTACCGGAAGCGGGCTGTGTCCAAAACCGTCCCCGACCCAATTACCTGCCCTGCCGGCAACCCCGACAACTTCAGGGAAACGTAAGTCATGATGTCAACGGGATTGCTCACCACCAAAAGGAGTGTGTCAGGGCAATGCGCCATCAAGGCCGGGATCAAGCCTTTGAAGATCTCGACGTTGCGCTGCACCAAATCCAAACGGGTTTCTCCAGGCCGCTGCTTAGCCCCTGCCGTTAAAATCACTACATCTGACCCGGCGCAATCCGCCAGTTCCCCTGCCCGTATCCGCGTCGGCTCCACAAAGGGGATCCCGTGCACCAGATCCATCACTTCCCCTTCCAGCTTGTTGCGGTCGATGTCGTGAAGGACCAGCTCATCCAGAGTGTTCTGGATTACCATCGAGTAGGCACAGGCCATGCCTACCTGGCCGGCGCCGATGATGGATCCCTTCAAAAGGCGGCGAGAAGTCAGCCCCTCGACCTGCTGCTGGGAGCGCTGCTTGGGTTGGTGCTTAGAAACAGTCATGGCTGCAGCCGCTACTCTTCGTTCTCCAGCTTAAGCCTGCCTAGAGGAAGAAAAAAACAGGCTACCGCTCTCCAGAAGAACTGGAAAGGCGAGAAGAGGCAGGATCGGTTGCCGCAGCGGACTGGATCCATCTGAAACAATAAAAACAATAAATAGCCCTCTAACCTTCAACAGTCCTCAACCCGGCTGCTGGGTTAGCCGCTGCCAAAGCTGCGGAGGAATGCGCTCGTGAGGACACTTTAGGGACTGAATCTGAGCTAAATCTTCCGGCATGTAGTGCAAGGCTACCCGCGCTGCCGGATCCAAAAGGCTGCGCCGTCGTCGGTTACATTGCTCCGCTTCTCCCAGAAACACGTCCAGCCAGCCATCTCGCTCTTGGTAGCGAATCCTCAAAGCAGAGAGAGAAGGCAGAGCAGAGGAAACTTCTTTGCGGTAGAGCCGAAAGCCCTGCTCCAGACTCCAGCCCAACCACCACTGAGGCGCCAATTGCCCCAACTGCCTACACC
The DNA here is from genome assembly GCF_047461775.1 of Synechococcus sp. R6-5. Lineage (NCBI taxonomy): Bacteria > Bacillati > Cyanobacteriota > Cyanophyceae > Synechococcales > Synechococcaceae > Synechococcus > Synechococcus sp. R6-5. The sequence goes on along the minus strand of NZ_JANSHV010000089.1, from coordinate 5,533 downwards.
ACACCCCCGCCTGAACCTGTTGCCATGCCATGCTTGCCACTCCGCGACCCGCTCTCCCGAGGGAACTTAACTGCAAATCTTTAGCAATTGCTACTTGGGTAAGCACTCTACCAGACTCCTCAAGCTTAATGCAAGTCTTTATCAAAGAGGATCCCTACTTTGCCGGCACGCTATTGAAAGCTAATCTCAATAGAGCTATGCTGTTACTCGGTTGAGTGGTGGAGTTGTATCCATCAGTCCTCCTCTCTTGCCTTGGATGCATCGGGGATCCCACGCCCGCGGAATTAGCCATCCTGGGTCTGGCAGGGATCCCTTTTCCAGGGCTAGCTGAGGTTCTTTCTAATGAGAGCAGTTCTAACTAATAGGAGCCTGGTTCCTTCCCAAGCGTGTCGATGTACGGGTAGAACAAGTTCGGGAGCCAGAAGCGGTTTAACCTTGAAAACGGCGACGCATAGCCCTTCACGTCGGCAGGACAGGCTTTTTAATAATTCTTTTAATTAACCTCAAGAGTTGCTTCAAAGAATATCCCCTCCGGAGCACCCAAAAGCCCGTGCCAGCCCGGGGATCTTTTGTATCGAGAGACACACAAACTCCCCCAACAATTCCATAGGATGACCGTAGAATGGCAGAGACAGCGTGAATTCATAGCTGTTTTTTTCGGCTTGCCCTCCCCGTTGCCCGAGCGTCTACTGGGTGTTCCTAGCCTATGGTTGAAAGGGGGACTGCTGGGCCAGACCAGGCTGGCAGCGTTTATGATGCGCTGACGCGGGCCGATCTGTGGAATCCCCAGGTCATGTACCGTGGGCGCCCGGTACAGGCTCGGGGACGGGCTGTGCTGCGCACCATGTTCGAGAGCGTCAGCGATGGGTTGTTTGTCCTTGAGTGTCTGCCCCCGGAGCCAGAAAGAGGCTCACCTCAACCGCGCTGTCGGTTTTTGGTGGGTAACCCGGCTTTTTGCAGGATGTTTTTTCTCTCCTCTCGACCTATCGAGGGAGAAGAGCTCCAGAGTTGTCTGCCGCCTTCTCTGGCTGCGCAGATTCAACTGCACACCGAACACTGCCTCAGCCATGGCCGGCAAGTGAGCTTTGAGCTGAGCCTAACGGCCTCTGCCGCTCCCGACCCAGAGTCGACCCATGTTCTAATCGTTACCCTTTCTCCAGTAGTTGAGGAGAACAAGCCAATCAGCCGAATTGTCGGCTCCTGTCAGGACATCACAGCACGCAAGCAAGTGGAGTGGCAGCTACAGCGCAGCCAAAAGCAACTGTTGGAGCACAACCGGGCTCTGATGGAGCTCACCCGGCACAAAGCCCTCAGCCAAGGAGACTTACAAGCTGCTCTGCAACAGATTTGTACTACAGCCGCCCATACCCTGGGGGTGGCACGGGTGGGGGTCTGGCTCTACACGTCGGAGCGCTCCAGCATTCGCTGCATCAATCAATTCGAGATCACCCCAGACAACCCCGAGGGATCCCATACTCAAGGGGCGGAGATCTGGGCCAAAGACTATCCCCGTTATTTTCAAGCCCTAGAGCAAGAGCGCACCATTGCTGCCGACCAAGTGGTGGCGGATCCCCGCACCGCCGAGTTCGGCAATTCCTACCTGACAGCAATGGGAGTGGTCTCGATGCTGGATGCCCCCATTCGACTGGAAGGACGGATGGTGGGTGTTCTCTGCCACGAGCACATTGGCTCCCCTCGCCACTGGACCTTAGAAGAGCAAAACTTCGCCGGATCCCTGGCGGATTTGGTGTCTCTGGCCCTCGAGATCTCGGAGCGCCGGCAAGTGGAAGAGGAGCTGCGCCAGGCTGAGGAGCGCTATCGCAATTTTTTCGAGAATGCGGTAGAGGGCATTTTTTTCACCGATGCGGCAGGTCGGTATCTCTCCGCCAACCCGATGCTGGCCCAGATCTGCGGCTACAGCTCCCCCGAAGAATTGATGCGCGAAGCGAAAGAGGCGGGCAAGCGGCAGCTCTATGTGGATCCCAGCCAGTGGGAGGAATTTGTGCGGCTATTGCAGGAACAGGGATCCGTGCGCGGTTTTGAGTATCGGCTGCGGCGGCGGGATGGCTCGATCATCTGGGTCCGAGAAAAGGCCCGTTTGGTTAAAGATAAAGCCGGAAACATCCTCGGCTATGAAGGCATCTGCGAAGACATCACCGCCCAAAAGCAGAGCTTAGCCTACATGGAGTTTCGCGCTCATCATGATGCCCTGACAGGTTTGGTGAACCGCGAAGGCTTTCGAGAGCGGCTGCAGCAGGCCCTGCAGCAATACTACAGTGAATCACTGGCCCTCTTCTTTGTGGATTTGGATCACTTCAAAGACATCAACGATACCTTCGGCCACGGTGTCGGCGATGCCCTGTTGCAGGGGGTAGCCGAACGGTTAACCAAGTGCGTTCGCCCTGGAGATATCGTCGCCCGCTGGGGAGGGGATGAGTTCACCCTGCTGCTGCCCCGAATTGGCAGCCCCACAGTGGCAGCGCGTCTGGCTCAGCGGATTGTCGATGCCTTTCAAACTCCCTTCTCCTGCGAGGGCCATTCCCTTTCCGTGACCTGCAGCATCGGCGTCGCCCTCTACCCCCAAGACGGAGTGGAGGCATCTACCCTTTTGCACCATGCCGACTTGGCCCTCTACCAGGTCAAGGAAAATGGCCGCAGCGGCTTTCAGCTCTACCGGCCAGTTTCAGGGATCCCGGCAGCAGTCCGCAACACTATCCTGTAAGCTGGTTGGGTCAGAGGCCCTTCTGGTTTGTGATTTGTGCATCCGGGTCGTAGCTATCGCCGTCTCATTCCCTTCATTCGGCCCCACCTGTGGATGTTGTTGCTGGGGCTAACCTGTACCCTTGGCTTTGTGCTAACCATGCCCGCCCTCGCCTACTTGATCGAGTGGGTGGCCCGCTCCATTGGTGCCGGGGATCTGGGGCAACTGCGGATGCTGGCCTTGATTGGGGTGGTGTTTTTCTTGGTGCGCGGCGCTTTCCAATATGGCCAAGACACCCTGATGGCGAGGGCCTCCTTGCAAATGGTTTTGGAATTGCGCCAACAGATCTATGCCCACCTGCAGGCACTGGATGTGGACTATTTTTCCGGCAGCCGCACTGGCGATCTGGTCTATCGCCTTACGGGGGATCTGGATCGGGTGGGAGAGGTGGTGCAACGATTTTTCCATCGCTTCATCCCCAGCGTGCTCACCATCTTGGCGGTGGTGGCCTACCTGTTCTATCTCAACGGCATTCTCACCTTGACCACCTTGCTGATAGCCCCCCTGATGGGAGCCTTGATCAGTTGGTTTGGGGATCGCCTTTTGTTTCGCTCCCGCCTCAACCAAGAGAAGATGTCGGATTTGGCCGCCCTCTTGACTGAAGTGTTTGCTGGCATCAGCCTCACTCGCGCCTTTGCGGCTGAGGACTACGAAATTCGCCGCTTCAGTGCCATTGCCGAAAGCAACCGCCTGGCCCGGTTTCAGACCGAACAGATGAGAGCCATCCAAGACCCGGTGGTGGGTTTTCTGTACGCCATGAGCGTGTTGGGGGTGTTTTGGGTGGGCGGCTGGCAAATTAGCCAGGGCAACCTGACCGGCAGCCAGTTTCTCGGCTTTATCGCCGGTGTTGCGATGTTGATCGACCCTATTGTTCACATCACCAACAACTACAGCGAGCTGAAACAGGGTGAGGCTTCGGTGGAGCGGATTTTCGAGCTGCTAAACACCCGCTCCCAAATCCGGGAGCTGCCCGGGGCCCGCCCCATGCCTCCCATTCAGGGTTGGGTGGAGTTCGACCAAGTTTCCTTTGCCTACAAACCGGATCAGCCGGTGCTCAAACAGATCAGCTTTCAGGTGTCTCCCGGCGAGATTGTGGCCCTGGTGGGATCCTCCGGCGCCGGCAAATCCACCCTGGTGAGCCTGATTCCCCGCTTTTACGATCCCCAGCAGGGCTGCATCCGCATCGACGGCATCGACATCCGCACCGTCACCCTCAAGAGCCTGCGCCGGCAGATCGGCATTGTGCCGCAGGAGATCACCCTGTTTTCGGGAACCATTGCCAGCAACATCGCCTACGGACAAGAGCATTTTGACCTGGAAGCGGTACGCCAGGCGGCCCAGGTGGCCAACATCGACACCTTTATCGAGAGCTTGCCCGATGGCTACGCCACCCGCGTGGGAGAACGGGGGGTCACCCTCTCCGGTGGACAACGGCAACGGCTGGCCATTGCCCGCGCCGTGCTCCTCAACCCCAAGATCTTGATCCTGGACGAGGCTACCTCTGCTTTGGACAACGAGTCAGAAGCGTTGGTGCAGGAGGCACTGCAACGGCTGATGCAACGCTGCACCGTTTTTGTGATTGCCCACCGCCTCTCGACAGTGCGCACCGCCCACCGCATTTTCGTCTTGGAGCAGGGGCAATTGCTGGAGCAGGGAAATCACCGAGAATTGCTGGGCAAAGGGGGTCGCTACGCCCAGTTTCACCTGCGCCAGTTTCATTGAACCCTTGGCCTCTGGATCTCCTGGATCTCCCATGCCTGCCAGAAGGGCCGGTAAAACTCCGGATCCGCAGGCGCTCCCCCCGGGATCCCGCAGATGGCCGCCGCAAATTGCACGGCTCGTTGCACCAGAATCGCCTCCGGCCATCCCCGCAACAGCCCCAGGATGGCCACGGCGCTAAATGCATCTCCCGCCCCCACTGTATCCACCAGCTGAGGCGCGGGCACTGGGTCGGCCCGATGGATCTGAGTAGGGGTGATCAGCAGCGCGCCTGCCGCTCCCAAGGTCAGAAATAGACCTTTCAGGTTCAGATGAGCCTGGAGGATCTGTCCTTGCTCCAGCAGGTCTCCAGGAGGGATCCCTTCCAGCCGGGCTACTTGTTCCAGCTCTGCCTGGTTCAGCTTCAGCCAAGTGCAGGTGCGCAGCATCTCCTGGATGGCGTCTGGATGCCACCAGGGATCCCGCAGGTTGAGATCCAGAAACACGGGACAGCCCAAAGCGGGGATCCCCTCTTGAAAGTGGCGATGGGCTGCCTCCCGGCGGGCTGCCAAGCTGCCCCGGTAGAGCAGGCTGGGCTGGAGAGCTTGCAGAGCCCCGATATCCAACTGGATGTAGTCGTAGGCTTGGTCGGGCAAGATGGCGAAGGTGGGGATCCCTTGCTCATCCAGGGTTACTTGAACCTTGCCGGTGGGGTGAACAGAATCCTGCTGCAGACCCTCCAGGCGCAGCCCCTGCCGTCGCAAGGCCCCCAGCAGCTCTCTGGCGGCCTCGTCTTGGCCAACACGGCTGAGCAAGAGGGGATCGGATCCCAGCCCCTTGAGGTTCCAAGCCACATTCAAAGCTGCTCCGCCCAGCACAATCTCTGTGGGGAAGCAGTCGAAAAGCACCTCCCCCAAGATGAGCGGCAAACCCAGGGGCACATGAGAGGGATCCATCTTGAGCACTCAGCTAGAAATCGCAGGAGCCCCGTGCTGTACCGGTAGGATCAGTGTCGAGAGGAAAGTCCGCCTCCATGGTTATAATTGTACTGCGGACACCAGTAACGGTTGTTTA
>NZ_JANSHV010000088.1:0-16115 GCF_047461775.1 Synechococcus sp. R6-5 | reverse complement strand
TCTAGCGCGTCTGCCGTTCCGCCACGTCACTCTCACCCATGCTAGCTCGCCCTCTGGGCCAGGGCGACCTGTAGGGCAGCAGTCTCAGCATCATCGTCATCTCGAATCGGAATCCCGCTCCAAGTCGCGAAAAAGAGGTGTGCTCAGGTAGCGTTCCCCAAAACTAGGCTGGATCATTACAATCCGCTTGCCAGCGTTTTCCGGTCGCCGCCCCACCTGGATGGCTCCCGCCAAGGCAGCCCCAGTGGAAATGCCGGAGAGGATCCCTTCTTCTTTGGCCAGGCGCCGGCTGTAGACCATGCTCTCTTCATCTTCCACTGGGATCACCTCATCCAGCAGGTCGCGCCGCAGCACATCAGGCACGAATCCCGCTCCGATCCCTTCAATGCGATGAAAGCCGGGCCGTCCACCACTCAAGACGGCACTGGCCTTGGGTTCAACGGCCACCAGTCGAATGGCTGGGTTTTTCCCCTTCAAAAACTCGCCCGCCCCCGTGATGGTGCCGCCGGTACCTACCCCTGCCACCAGGATATCCACTTGACCATCGGTATCTTCCCAAATTTCCGGGCCGGTGGTTCTGGCATGGATCCGGGGGTTGGCGGGATTGGTGAACTGGCCCAACATGTAAGCGTTGGGAGTGCGGCGGACGATCTCTTCAGCCTTCCAGATGGCTTCCCCCATGCCGCCGGCGCTACTGGCCAGGTGCACCTCTGCTCCGTAGGCTTTCAACAGCAGTCGCCGCTCCAGGCTCATGCTCTCAGGCATGACGATGATGAGCCGGTAACCCTTGGCAGCAGCGGCCATGGCCAGGCCAATGCCGGTATTGCCAGAGGTGGGCTCCACCAAGATGGTCTTGCCGGGGGTGATCAAACCGGCCTGTTCGGCAGCCTCGATCATGCTGACGGCAATGCGGTCTTTCACCGAAGCGGCAGGGTTAAAGCTCTCCAATTTCACCACGATCTCGGCCAGGCACCCCTCCGATTGCGGGATCCGATTCAACCGCACCAGCGGGGTGCGACCGATGAGCTGGGTGATGTTGGCGGCGATTTTCATGGCTAACAAAAAGGAAGAAACCATCGCGGCAGTGGGCCCTAGCCCTTAACTCCGGAGCAACCGAGGGCCTTACGCGAGGCTAACCCTTGAATAAGCTCCTTGGCGTGCCCCTTTCAAGATCTCACTGCCCTTGGCCCAGCATTAAGGGGGATCCCTGCATTCCTTGAAGTTTTGAGAGGGAGGGCTACAAAACCCCTCCTGAAAATGAATTAGAGTGAGATCACACCGGAAGGACGAGTCCATTATGCACCTGAGTGACATCACTCATCCCAACCAGCTCCGAAACCTGAACCTGAGCCAGTTGCGCAGCTTAGCCCGCCAGATTCGCGACAAACATCTGCAGACGGCTGCCAATTCCCCGGTCGGCTGTCATCTGGGGCCAGGGCTGGGGGTGGTGGAGCTGACCTTGGCCCTCTACAAGACCCTCGATCTGGATCGAGACAAGGTGATCTGGGATGTGGGGCACCAGGCTTATGCCCACAAAATGCTCACCGGCAGGTACCACAATTTCCACACATTGCGCCAGAAGGGGGGGATTTCCGGCTACCTGAAGCGCAGCGAGAGCCGCTTCGATCACTTTGGGGCGGGGCACGCTTCCACCAGCATCTCGGCAGCTTTGGGCATGGCCATCGCTCGGGATCGGCGGGGAGACAACTTCAAGGTGGTGGCCATCATTGGGGATGGGGCCCTAACCGGAGGCATGGCCTACGAAGCCATCAACCACGCCGGGCACCTGCCCAAGACCAACCTGATGGTGGTGCTCAACGACAACGGCATGTCTATTTCCCCCAATGTGGGGGCGATCCCTCGCTATTTAAACCGCCTGCGCCTCAGCCCGCCGGTGCAGTTTTTGGCCGACAGCCTAGAAGAGCAACTGAAGAACCTGCCCCTACTGGGATCCAGCCTCAGCCCAGAAATTGACCGCCTCAAGGAAACGGTGAAGCTGGTTACCGCCGTGCAAAACAACAAAGCCGGCATTATCTTTGAGGAGCTGGGCTTTACCTACGTGGGGCCGGTGGACGGGCACAACCTGGCGGAGTTGTTGGATGCCTTTGAGTTGGCCCACGGCATCTCCGGCCCGGTACTGGTGCATGTAGCTACCGTCAAAGGCAAGGGCTACCCGCCTGCCGAAGCGGAACAGGTGGGGTATCATGCCCAATCCCGCTTCGACCTGGCCACCGGCAAGCCCTACCCGCCCACCAAGCCCAAGCCCCCCAGCTACAGCAAGGTCTTTGGCCATGCCCTCTGCAAGCTGGCCGAGCGGGATCCCCGCATCATCGGCATCACCGCCGCTATGGATACGGGCACTGGCCTGGATAAGCTCAAGGAAAAGCTGCCGGATCAGTTTGTGGATGTGGGGATCGCCGAGCAGCACGCTGTAACGTTGGCGGCTGGCATGGCCTGTGAGGGAATGCGGCCAGTGGTGGCCATTTATTCCACCTTCTTGCAGCGGGCCTACGACCAGATCATCCACGATGTCTGTATCCAAAAGTTGCCGGTCTTCTTTTGCTTGGATCGGGCGGGAGTTGTAGGAGCCGATGGCCCCACCCACCAAGGCATGTACGACATCGCCTATCTGCGCTGCATTCCGGAAATGGTGCTAATGGCTCCCAAAGATGAAGCGGAGCTACAGCGCATGGTGGTGACCGGGATCCAGTACACCCAGGGCCCCATCGCCATGCGTTACCCGCGCGGATCTGGCGTGGGGGTGCCTCTGGCAGAAGAGGGATGGGAACCCCTGCCCATCGGCAAAGCCGAGGTGTTGCGCAGCGGCGGCGAGGTGCTGATCCTGGCCTATGGGTCGATGGTGCATCCCAGCCTGCAGGCGGCGGAGATCTTGAAAGAACACGGCATCTCAGCCACGGTGGTCAATGCCCGCTTCGCCAAGCCTTTGGATACCGAGCTGATCCTGCCTTTGGCCGAACAGAGCCGCTTGGTGGTGACGGTGGAAGAAGGTTGCCTCATGGGTGGGTTTGGCTCGGCAGTGGCCGAAGCCCTGCTCGACGCCGACCTGACAGTGCCTTTGTTGCGCCTGGGGGTGCCGGATGTGTGGGTGGAGCACGCCACTCCCGAGGAATCCTTGGCAGAACTAGGCTTGAACAGCGCCGGGATTGCCGAGCGGATTCGGGCCAAGTTTCAGGCACGAGTTCTCAAGGGATCCCCTGCAGAACTTCCCACTGTCAATTCCTGAGCCTATTCCGAAAGGCCCATCCGCCGGTTGAACTGCTCGATAGCGGCTTGCTGCAGAGCTTCTGCAACAGGGCGGGTGCGCAGGAGGATCTGCACATCTCGCAGCAGGTTTTCCCGCCACAGATTCTCCCGCAACACCTGCAGGCGGGCATAGTTGGGATCCAAGCGCATGGCCTTTGCCCCCAGTTCCTCAGCCCGTTCGGTTTCTCCCCGAATGTAGAGGGCAGTCGCCAGGGCCAAATAGGGCTCTGCCACAGAGTCGTTCATCTCTATCGTGCGTTCCCAGCGATCGATGGCGGCGTCGAGATCCCCCTGCTCATAGTCCACCAAGCCAATGTTGTTCATGGCCGGCCAATAGGCGGAATCCAACTCCAAGGTCTTCTCATATTCCTGCCGGGCCGCATCCCACCGATCCAGCATGAGGTAGGCATTGCCCAGTTGGAAGCGAGCGTTGGGGTTATCGGTTGCAGGGCCACAGCTCGTTCCAGGGTTTCAGCAGCGGCAAAGTAGCTGCCCTGCCGCAAATAAGCCGATCCCAGCGAGTAGAGAACAGCCCCATCTTGAGGAGACAGGGCGCGGGCCTTCTGCAACGAGGCAATCGCCTGCTCCAAGTCCCCCAGTTCTAGGTGGACGTTGCCCAAAACGTAGAGTAGCTCTGAGGAGTTGGGCACCATGGACACGGCCAGTTGCAGGCGGCGCAGCGCTTCTTCCGTCTGGCCAAACTGGGCTAACCGCAGCGAGTCGGTGGCCAGTTGTAGCGCTTGGGCCTGCATCAAGCCCCCATTGGGCAGAGGGACGTGCAGCAACACCTGGGCCTGGGCAGAGCTCCACCCTCCCATCCCCAACACAACTGCCAGGCCCACCGACAAGGCTCGCCAGGGCCGGACGGATAACCGGAACAACAGTGGCGGCATGATACCCACGCAATAAACAGGCCATGCCCATGTTAGCTGCAACAGCCGGGGATCCCTACGTCTTGGTGTTCTCTTCTGCAGCGGCCATTTGAAAGGGCTCTTGAGCTGCTCATGCTCTTCTGCCTGTTGCTGAGGGTGCCCCGGCTTACACAGAGGTGGATAGGCCATGGTTTACCAGCCGAGAGCAGCCAAATCAGAGGCGTCGCCACCGCCGCCCCGATTGGGTGAGCAGATCTTCGGCAGCCTTTGGCCCCCAAGTGCCGGCCTCATAGGTGAACAGAGGCGGTGCAGCACCGCCGCCATTGCCGCTGCCGGGCTCAGACTCCCAGGCCGATAACACCGGCGTCACCACCCGCCAGGCCGCTTCAACCTCATCGGCACGGGTAAACAGCGTTGGATCTCCCAACAGACAATCCAGGAGCAGGCGATCGTAAGCATCCGGTGTACTCGCTCCAAAGGCAGTCCCATAGCGGAAATCCATATCCACCGAGCGGGTGCGGATCTCTGGCCCCGGCATCTTGGCCTCAAAGCGCAACGAGATGCCCTCATTGGGTTGGATGCGCAGTACCAGGATGTTGGGACTCACCTCCCGAGCTGCCGATTGGAACAGGGAAAGGGGCACCTGCTTAAAGTGAATGGCCACCTCCGAAACCTTCTTGGGCAGGCGTTTCCCAGTGCGCAAGTAGAAGGGCACCCCCTTCCACCGCCAAGTATCACACTCCAGTTTCAGAGCGACGTAGGTGGGGGTTTTGGACTGGGGATTGACATTGGGCTCCTGCCGATAGCCCAGCACCGGCTTGCCGGCAATCCAGCCAGGGCCGTACTGCGCCCGCACCGCTGCGGCTGCCACATTGCGGGGATCCGCTAGGCGGGTGGCCTGCAGCACCTTGGTCTTTTCGTTGCGCACCCCATCGCTGCGCAGTGAGACAGGTGGCTCCATGGCCGTCAGGCAATAGATCTGCATTAGGTGGTTTTGCACCATGTCTCGCAGGGCGCCGGCAGTGTCGTAGTAGCCAGCCCGATCCTCCACCCCCACCGTCTCCGCCACGGTGATCTGCACATGGTCGATGTAGTTGCGGTTCCAGAGAGGCTCGAAAATGGCGTTGGCAAAGCGGAAGACCAGCAGGTTTTGCACCGTCTCTTTGCCCAAGTAGTGATCAATGCGGTAGATCTGCTCTTCCTGGCAAATTCGCTGCACAAGGCGGTTGAGTTCCTGGGCCGAGGTGAGGTCGTGGCCAAAGGGCTTTTCGATCACCACCCGCGTTTTGGTCGGATCGGCCACCATACCGGCTGCCCCCAGCTGTTGGATGGCCTGGGCATAGAAGTCCGGCGCCACCGCCAGATAGAACACTCGGTTGCCGCGGGTGCCCCGCTCTTCGTCCAGCTGGCTGAGCAGCTGCTTTAGGCGCAGATAGCTCTCAGCATCTCCGATATCGAGGCGGCAATAGAACAGGCGGCTGGCGAAGTCCTGCCAGAGGGCCTCCGGCCCCAAGTCCTGGGGGGCAAACTCCTGCACGGCAGCCCGCATCTTTTCCCGATAAACCTCGTGAGTCCAATCGCGGCGGGCCACCCCCACCAAAGTAAACTCCGGCGGCAGCCGCCGCTGCCCAAATAGCCGGTAGTAGGCCGGGAGCAGCTTGCGGGCGGCCAGATCCCCAGAAGCGCCAAACTGCACCACAATACAGGGATCCGGGGTGCGTTCTTGGTTGAGACCAACGCGAAGGGGGTTTTCTGCCAGGGTTACCATAGGCCAGCTTGGCTCAAAGAGAAGGATTGGGAAGAACCTAGGGCACCAGAGAACCCTCTAGGCAGCGCAGCACTTCTTCCACGTTCTCGCGGCTGCCAATGATAAGGGGCACCCGTTGGTGGAGAGATTGGGGGACGATGTCTAGGATGGCCTCGGTGCCAGTGGTGGCCGCCCCGCCCGCCTGCTCGGCCAGAAAAGCCAGGGGGTTGGCCTCGTACATCAGGCGCAGCTTGCCCTCCGGTTTTTTCTGGGTGCCGGGATAGAGGTAAACTCCGCCCTGCAGGAGAATGCGGTGAAAATCCGCCACCAGAGCGCCGCTGTAACGGGAGATGTAGCCATCGCGGCGGTGAACATACCGGACATAGTTCTGGATCCCTTCGCTCCACTGGCAAAAATAGCCCTCGTTGAGGCTGTAGACGGAGCCGCGTTCAGGAATGCGGATGTCGCTGCGGGAGAGGATAAATTCCCCCAAGCTGGGATCCAACGTGAAACCGTGTACCCCCTTGCCGACGGAGTAGACCAGTTGGGTGCTGGGGCCGTAGAGAATATATCCCGCAGCCAGTTGGCGACGGCCCGGTTGCAGCAGGTCTTGGTTGTCCGCTTCCGGGCGATCCTCAAGAGGGTGAAGGACGGAGAAGATAGAGCCGACGCTGAGGTTGGCGTCAATGTTGGAGGATCCATCCAGGGGATCGATCATCAGGGCCAGGCGGCTGAGGGAGCAGTTTTCCGGCAGGCGAGCCGGGGTTTTCATCTCTTCCGAGACCAGCCGACACACCAGGCCCGTTTGCTCCAAAGCGCGAATGAAGGCCCGGTTGGCATAGTCATCCATCTGTTGCTGTTCTTCCCCTTGGACATTGAGGCTGCCGGTAACCCCCAGCGCCCCTTCGATCAGTCCTGCCTGACTCAGCCGCCGGGCAATCATCTTGCCGGCCAGGGCAATGCGGTTCATCAGGGCGCTGAAGTCTTGGGCCTCTGCCGTAAAGCTGCCAAACTGCTGCAAAACATGACGGGAGAGGGTGAGCACATCCCGCGACATCTCCTGTGAGGACTCCGTCCCGCCAACGCGGTCGGCACTGCTGGGCACTGCAGGCGAGGGGAGAGGAGAGCTGAGAACCATACGAGGCTTCGCCAACACGAAAGAAAAACACCCATACAAGGGATCCCCGACCCCTGCGTCTTGACCCGGAGTGCAAGGACTCGGTCTTGCCAGGGCGATTGGAACCTGGGATCCCTTCTATTAGGTAGGCTGGCCGATCCTCGGCGCAGGTGCAGACAACTTACAGAGTTGCTTCAGATTTGGTTTGGATCCCTCTTTCCGGGAAAGCTCATGTTCCCCCGAAGAAACGCGGTAGGATGAGTTCTACCCCTTTTCTCCTCTCCCTACTTCGTCCCGGTTTCCTCTTGCAATGATGGCCAATTCCCCTTTCCCGCTGCGCAGCCAAGTGGTTACCCAAGGGGTACAGCGCTCCCCCAACCGCGCTATGCTCAGGGCCGTAGGCTTTCGCGACGAAGACTTCGGCAAGCCCATTGTCGGCATTGCCAACGCCCACAGCACCATCACCCCCTGCAACATGGGGATCCAAACTCTGGCGGAGCGGGCGGAGGCGGCTTTGAGAACGGCGGGCTGTATGCCCCAGGTGTTCGGCACCATCACCATTAGCGACGGCATCTCGATGGGCACGGAGGGGATGAAATACTCCCTGGTGTCGCGGGAAGTAATTGCCGATTCCATCGAGACGGTGGTCAACGGCCAGAGCATGGATGGCCTCTTGGCCATCGGCGGCTGCGACAAGAATATGCCGGGGGCGATGATTGCCATGGCCCGCCTCAATGTGCCCTCCATCTTCGTCTACGGCGGCACCATCAAGCCGGGTCACTACAATGGCCGCGACCTCACCATCGTCAGCGCCTTTGAAGCGGTGGGGGAGTTCAGTGCCGGGCGCATCTCCGAGGAAGAGCTGCTGGCGGTGGAGCGCCATGCCTGTCCCGGTGCCGGATCCTGCGGCGGCATGTACACGGCCAACACCATGTCCAGCGCGTTTGAGGCCATGGGGATGAGCCTGCCCTACTCCTCCACCATGGCTGCAGAAGACGAAGAGAAAGCCGAAAGTGCAGCCCAATCGGCCAAGGTCTTGGCAGAGGCCATCAAAGCCAACATCCGCCCGCGAGATATCATCACCCGCAAAAGCATTGAAAATGCCATCTCGGTGATCATGGCTGTAGGGGGATCCACCAACGCCGTGCTCCACTTTCTGGCCATTGCCCATGCGGCAGAAGTGCCCCTGACGCTAGATGATTTCGAGACCATTCGTGCTCGCGTGCCTGTCCTCTGCGATCTCAAGCCTTCAGGGCGGTTTGTGGCCACCGACCTGCACCGGGCCGGCGGGATCCCCCAGGTGATGAAAATGCTGCTCAACCACGGCCTGCTGCACGGGGACTGCCTCACCATCTCCGGCCAGACCATCGTCGAAGTCCTGCGGGATGTGCCGGACGAGCCTAGCCCGGATCAGGAGGTGATCCGCCCTTGGCACAGCCCCCTGTATCCCCAAGGGCATCTGGCCATCCTCAAGGGGAATCTGGCTCCCGAAGGAGCAGTAGCCAAGATTACCGGCGTCAAGAACCCGAAAATTACCGGGCCGGCGCGGGTCTTCGATTCAGAGGAGTCCTGCCTGCAGGCCATCCTCTCCGGCCAGATCCGAGCAGGGGATGTGGTGGTCATCCGCTACGAAGGCCCCAAAGGTGGCCCCGGCATGCGGGAGATGCTCTCGCCCACTTCGGCCATCATCGGCGCCGGCTTGGGGGATAGCGTTGGCCTGATCACCGATGGCCGCTTCTCCGGCGGCACCTACGGCATGGTAGTGGGCCATGTGGCTCCCGAAGCCTATGTGGGGGGCACGATTGCCCTGGTGGAGGAAGGGGATCTCATCACCATTGATGCCCCGGCTCGCCAGTTGCACTTGCATGTGAGCGAAGAAGAGCTGGCCCGCCGCCGCGCCCGCTGGTCTCCTCCTGAGCCTCGCTACAAACGGGGCACCCTAGCCAAGTACGCCAAGCTGGTCTCCAGCAGCAGCCTGGGGGCAGTGACGGATTTAAACCTGTGGGATTAATTCCTCGTAGCCCTGGCGTCTCAACCTAACCTGAAGCGACTATGAGTGCGAGAAAGCGGCAGAGAGAAGGGATCCCTGCCGCTGGGTTTTATGGGCTGACGGCCTCAGAGACAACTAGGTACCGATGATCCCGCCGTCATTTTTGGTGATCACCACCACCGCCGAGCGGGGGTAGAGATTGGGGTCGTAGTCTGGCCAGCGGGAATTGACCTTGCCGGCAGCAAAGTCGTCCTCGCTGGTGCTGGCGCCTGGGTGCTGCACGTTGATGAACATGGTGCGCTGATCGGGAGTGGTGACCACACCGGTGATCTCCTGCCCAATCGGCCCGGTCAAGAAGCGGCGAATTTCCCCTGTATCCGGATCGGCAGCCAACATTTGGTTATTGCCAAAAGGAGCAAAATCCCCTTGGTTGAGATTGCTTTCGCTGGTGTCGGTCTGGATCCAGAGGCGACGGCTGGCATCGAACCACAGACCATCGGGAGAGTTGAAGATGTTATCTGCATTGAGGGGTTGACCTGATAGGGTGCGGCTATCTTCAGGCGGCCCGGCCAAGACAAAGAGATCCCACTCGAAACGGGTGGCTTGAGGCCGGTCGTTGGCTTCCTTCCAACGGATGATGTGACCCCACTTGTTTTTGGGACGGGGGTTGGCAGCGTTCACCTGGTCTTGTTCCCGACGGCTGTTGTTGGTCAGGGTGAAGTAGACCATGCGGGTTTGCGGATCCACCGCTCCCCACTCAGGCCGGTCCATTTTAGTAGCACCGACAAAATCCGCCGCCGTGCGGGTATTCACCAACACATCTGCTTGGCTGGTGAAGCCGTTTTCCGGGGTTAGACCGTTTTTCCCAAACACCAGCGGCAGCCACTCCCCTGTGCCATCTTCGTTGAACTTGGCCACATACAGGGTGCCATTGTCCAACAGATGTCCGCCCGCCGTTTCCTTGCGGTAGGGCTCGGCAGAGACGTACTTATAGATGTACTCAAAGCGGGCATCATCCCCCATGTAGGCCACAATCGGCTGGCCTTCCACCGGCGGCTGGAACACCACGCCTTCGTGGGCGAAGCGGCCCAGAGCGGTGCGCTTCTTGGGAGTGCTGCTGGGATCAAAGGGATCGATCTCCACCACCCAGCCAAAGGTGTTGGGCTCATTGCGGTAGTCTTGAGTGGCATCCGCAGCGGTGGGGGTGGCATTGAAGCGGATGAACTCGTCCGCCTTGTTGCTGGCCAGCTCCCAGCCGTAGCGGGAAGTCTCGGTGCTCACGCCGTAGCGCTTGTGCTCCCGGGGCAGGTTGGGCTTTTGGTCGGGGCCTTTGCTGGTGTTGCTGAAGTAGTCCGCCCAGTTCTCCTCACAAGTAAGGTAGGTATTCCAGGGAGTGACGCCGTGGGCGCAGTTGTTCAGGGTGCCACGGGTCATCGTGCCTTCGGGGCTGAACTTGGTTTTCACAAAGTCGGATCCCCGCACTGGCCCTTGGATCTCCATGAGGGTAAGACCGGTGATGCGGCGGTTGAGGCGATCCCGCACCACTTCCCAACTGCCGTCTCCCTGCTGCTTGATGTGGACAATGCTCACCCCGTGGCCATTCAGCTCTTTCAGCACCTGGTCGGGATCGCGGCTGCCGTCAGGATTGGTGGGATACAAGTCGGAATCCAGCTTTTGGCCCACAGCCGCAGCATGCATAAACCGAGGCTCGACGTACTCGTGGTTAAACACCAGCAAACCCTCGGTGGAGCTGCCCTGCCAGGGATCCTTCCCGTCAATGGGGAAGAAGTGCATGCCATCGTGGTGGCTGCCCACCTGCATTCCCTGCTCGGCACCGGTGTTTTCCAGCTTGAACTGTGGATAGGTGCCGGTGATGGGAGTACCCCAAGCCAGCAGCGGTCGGGCAGTGTAGCCTTCGGGCACCACCAGTTTGTCTTCCGCGCTCACAGGAATTGCCTTGAAGCCCAGCAAAGCACTGCCACTGGCGGCTTTTGCCGATTTGGAAGCACCGTTCAGCGCAGGCAAGCCAAAAAAGGTGGCCACCGCTGCAGCAATTCCCCCCTGCAACACTTGACGCCGCTGCAAACGGCTCTCCAGGATGCTGCTGAAGGTGGGGTTGGGAGAGTGGTTACACATAGGCTCGTCTCCAGGACGAAGCTTAGGGCCATGCGAATGGATACTCACGTTGACTTCTCCTCTTGTCTTGACAAGTTTTGTTTAGAAACTTGGCGAGTCTTATAAAACAGCACCTAACCCCTGCGCTACTCTATTCGCGCATGAGGATAGGCACTACAAAGTTAGTGGCTTGAAGTTAAGAGAAGACTAAGCTCAGATTAAGCCTTGCAAGTGTAAACAATTTCTTTAGATTGAAGCAGCAGTTTCTTAATCATTTGTTGCAACGAGAAGAAGACTTGGTTTAAGTCAATTAGATCAAGTGCCAATAAAGTAGTCTGCAGTCCTTAGAATTGCGATTCTTATGCGATTCTTAGAGGTCTTTTCGTAACCTAGAGAACAAATACACCCCATCTTGGTGGTACAGAAGCTGGAATTGAGTTTCCTTCTGTAAAGCTTCAATCAGGACACGGGAAAACTCTGGACTGCTGCGCCACCCCGGATGACGGGTGTTGAGCAACACATAATCAAAGGGATCCCATTGAGAAGGCGGGGATCCATTGAAGCGGCCCTCGTCTGTAAAGTAGATTACAGGTCGCTGGGTGAGGTGAGGGCTGATCTCGTGGGTGGTGAGGACGCCCCCTTGGGTGGTGATCTGGGCAAGAGCCTGTCGGGTTGCCTGCCAAGTGTCCAGGGAGCTGAGATAAATCGAGCCGAAAAAGGTGTATTTCCCCAAGGCCAAAAAGGCCAGCGAAGACCAGATCAGGGGCAGTTTTCCATCTTTTATAAAACGGCTCTGGAAGAGGTGATTTTTCACATTCTCGATGACAGCTAAGAACAAGAAAGGAACGATAGGCAAAGCGTACTGATGCACCAGATCTCGATAGGCGGGGTTGCTGGAGAGTATATTCAAACCCAGGGTAGGCAGGGCAGGGATCCAGGGATCCCAATGCCGCCAAGAGAGACCCCAAGCCAAAGGCACGACCAATAAAACTCCATAAAGCAGGGTGTCCAGGGAGAAGACTTTGCTCAAAACCAACATCGGCCTCAAGATTAAACTTTGAATAATTTCCACAACAGAATCGCCCAGATAGCCATAGTGGGAAACTGCTGCCGGCTCGCTGCCGCTGAAGTAAGGGATGATCCCAAAAGTGGCTATCCCAAACCAAGCCGATCCTGCCGCAATTGCCGTCCAGCCGCCCACTTGGCAGCGCCATTGCCAGCGTTCTTGAGTTCGTCCTCTTTCCCAAAGCAACAGCCAGGCTCCCAGGGCGACAACATTGAGAGACAACACTGCCTTACAGCCAAGAATGCCGCTCAAACAGAGAAGGAACCCCCACAATTTTCCAGAGCGAATGCAGAGCACAGCCGCCAAGAAAAGGGGAACGGCCAAAACCTCTGGATGAAAATCAAAAAGGTTGGCGTTAAAAATGGCCGGGTAGAGAAGATAGGCCCCGGCAATCACCATTGCTTGGCTGGGATCGACCTTGGCCTGAAGTGCAAGGTGATAAATAGCCAATGCTCCCAAGGTTAACGCCAGGGATTGGAGCCCAAACAGCCAATAGACCGAGGGGACAATGCGGTACAAAAAGCTGATGGGATAGAGAATAAAGGCTGCGTGGTCTCCCAAGATGTGGATCCCTCGAATGGTCGAAAACGGAACCTCTCCCCGACTGATTAGATAGATGGATTGGTCGAAGATGCCAAGATCATATCCTCCAGACTGAAACAGGTGATGCCGGACAACACTACAGCCAAAGAGAATGAAGAAATTAAAAATCATGATTGCCAGCAGAAGTGGAGGCAGAGGACGATCCTTCATAAGAACTAGGGCTTTTGATTTATAGATCTTGGCAAGGTAACTTTATCGCTTTTCTCAGCCTTGCGTGACATCCTAGCGAGATCTGGATTCGGCAGAGGCTCCGCCGCAATTCCGGACATTTCTCTTTCCTCGGGAGTATGAGGAATGGCTCAAGCTTGTTGGAGATAACGATACGGATGAGTTAGGACTGGTTACGACAAGAGGGTGTGATTTGGCCCAAGATGGCAGCATGTCTTGCCCCAGTTGCTTCCGGTAAATTGTTGGTCTTACCTTGCCAGGTTTTATAGGCCAATACCGCGAAGGCAAGGGCCTCTTTGGCCTTAGAAGGGATCCCCACTTGGTCGGAAGTCAACAGGGTTGTGGTCGGCAGTTGCTCCTGCAGCAGTTGCATGAGAACAGGGTTTTGGGTGCCGCCACCGCTGAGGATAACTTGATCTGGGGTCGCGGGCAAAAAGTCCCTATAGGCTTGGGCAATGGAGCAGGCCGTAAACCCTGTGAGGGTGGCAATACAGTCGTGAGCAGATATAAATTGGGTCCAAATTTGCTCCAAATAAAGGGATCCAAAATACTCTCTGCCAGTGGTTTTGGGCGGTGCCTTTTGAAAATAGGGATCCCGCATCCATTCTGCAACTTTTTCCCAGTGGACTTGGCCTTGGGCAGCCCATTTTCCATCGCGATCAAAGGCTTGTTGTCCTTGGCTGGCCCGCATCACCGCCAGATCGATCAAAATGTTGCCGGGGCCAGTGTCGAAGGCCAAGGGGGATCCCCCACTGCAGAGGCTGGGGAGATAGGTGAGGTTGGCAATGCCGCCGATGTTTTGGGCCACACGATGAAGGTGGGGATGCCTCAACAGCAGCCAATCCACAAAAGCTACCAAAGGTGCGCCTTGACCTCCTGCCGCCATGTCCCGCGCCCGAAAATTGCTCACCACCGGGATCCCGGTCAGCTCGGCAATCACCGCAGCTTCACCGATTTGCAAAGTCGAAGCTTCTGGCCCACTGGGGTTATGCCAAAGGGTTTGGCCATGGCTGCCGATGAGATCGATCTGTTGGGGGGTGAGATGGGCCGCCTGGATCCCTTGCAAGGCCGCTGCCGCAAAAGCTCGACCCAAGCGAAAGTTCAAGGTGCAGATGTGATCTACCGTGCCGGTTTTGGGATCCGCAGCCCGCAAAATCTCCGCCCGCAGCGTTGGGGAATAGGGGATCGTCTGGAAATGCATTAACTCCCACTGTAGGGAATCGTCACCCTCCAGGTGGACGATGGCTACATCGATCCCGTCTACAGAGGTGCCCGACATTAAGCCAATGACAATCATTTTGCTGGCGGCTCAACCAGAGGCTTGAGAAGGTCTAAAGTTTTGCCCCCTTTCCCCTTCCCCTTTTTAGGATACAGGCAGGGTATCCAGAGCTACCGTGTGGGGGACTATGAGTGAAGCCATCCGCTACGACCTTCTGTTGGTGGGGGGGAGTTCCTCCAACTTGATCTTGGCCCATCGCCTTTTGGATTTGGCCAAGCTATCCGGGCTAAGAATCTCCATCGCCATTTTGGAAAAAGCCCGCCAATTCGGCGGTCACATCGTCAGTGGCGCCATCTGCAACCTCCAAGTGATCGCCAAGCTCTTCCCCAATTTTGAAAGCCAAGGATTTCCCCACGAAGGCCGGGTGGAAGCCAATCACTTGAGCGTGCTGGGATCCCAACAGCGCTGGGATCTGCCGGAAGCGGTGATCCCGCCGGGATTTCGCAAGCAGGGGCAGTTCATTCTCACCCTCAGCCACGTGATCCGCTGGCTGGCCGAAACCCTGCAGGAAAAAGCCAAAGGGACCCCAAATGTTACCCTCGATGTGTTCCCCGGCTTTGCCGCCCATGAAATCCTCTACGAGGGGGAGCGGGTGATCGGGGTACGGGCGAGCGATTCCGGCCAAGTGTACGAAGACTGTATCTTTGCCGAACTCACCTGCTTTGGCGACAAAGGCTTCATTTCCAAAGATCTCATCGAGAAGTTTCAACTGCGCCCCAACCCGCAATTGTGGTCGGTGGGGGTCAAAGAGGTGTGGCAGATCCCCCAGTCCCTGCAGGGGCAGGTGTGGCATACCTTGGGCTACCCGGTTTTGGATGGCAGCTTCAGCGGGGGCTTTGTCTATGGCCTCAAAGACAATCGCCTGGCCTTAGGTCTGATCATCGGCCTAGACAGCAAGAACCCCAACCTTAACCCCCAGCAGCGTCTGCAGGAGTTCAAAGCTCACCCCTGGATCCAGTCCCTGATTGCCGGCGGCAAGTTGCTCAAGTACGGGGCTGCCGTGATTCCCGAAGGGGGCTACCACAGCCTGCCCACCCGGTTTGGCGTTGAGGGAGCCCTGCTGTTGGGGGATGCGCTGGGGGTGTTGGATGTGGGCAGCTTGGCCGGGGTGGATAACGCGATGGAAACCGGCTATCTGGCGGCGGGCCTCATTCACGATGGCTTCTTGAAAGGGGATCTGCGCATCCAGGCCGACTACCAAAAGGCGGTGATGGAAAGTGCGGTGGGGCAAAACCTCTACCGCAGTCGCTATTTCCGCGAGGCTTTTCTGGAGAACTCCCGCCTGCTGGAAGAATACTTGCCTCAGGTGTGCCGCAGCGTCGATGCCGGCCATCCCTGGCTGGGATCCCTGCGCTGGGGTTTACAGGATCCCGTTCGCCGCGGACGAGAAACTCTGCGCGCCTACACCCTGCTCACCGGGCGGGTCAGCCCCAGCGAGCCACCCCCGCGCAGCTATGTGGCCCCCCACGCTGCCATTCAAGCGGATTTTGTGGCCCCCACAGCCCTGGCCCCCCAGGAATTGGCCTCTCGACCGGGCTATTTCTCGCGGCCCGATGCGGTTTTTTTCGCGGATCCCCGCTACCCCGAGGGTAACCGTCACATCCTGGAGTTCGACGCCGAAACCTGCCGCCGGTGCATCGCCACCTACGACAAGCTGAATCGCCCCACCCCCTGCGTGGCCGACTGCACAGCCGAGGTACACCACATCCACGACCAAAATGGCATCCGCTCCCATGCCATGTCTTTGGAAAACTGCATCCAGTGCCGCACCTGCGAGATCATCTGTCCCCACTTAAACTTGCGGGTCAACCCCAGCTACGAGGGATCCGGGCCGGATTTCTATGGGCTGTAGCCGTTGCTGAGGTTAACTCAGCTAGAAATCGCAGGAGCCCCG
>NZ_JANSHV010000087.1:0-4610 GCF_047461775.1 Synechococcus sp. R6-5 | reverse complement strand
CTCTCAGAAAAAACCTGCCCGTAGCACTCAGTTATGTCTGCCTTATGGTCATTTCGATTCAAACTAGAACACTGCACCCACGCCCACAGTCATTTTAAATAAGAATGAAACGAAATGAAACATTTCCATCCCATTGCTTCCCAACTCCCCTCTCCCTCTGGGAAGAGGACTGGGGGTGATCTCGGAAGCGGTATGGAGCGCTTGGGGATTGTCTCAATCCAGCTTGAAAGGACTACAAATGGCCAAAAAACGAAGTCTCCAGACCCGTCCTCCCAGTGCGGCGGAAGGAAGCCAGCAGGGTGTCAATTCTGGGACTCGACCGGCTGCGGCGGCTGCCATTTCAGCACCAAGGTAGAAAGTTGCGGCAGGCAGAGCTCGAGGGAGTAGGGCAAGTTGTGGTAGGCCCAGTCGTCTGTCCACTTGCCCCCCAAATTGCCTACCCCGCTGCCCCAAAACTCCACAGCATCGCTGTTGAGCAGCTCTCGATAAAAACCTCGTTCCGGTACCCCAATGCGGTAATTGGGCCAGACCACCGGCGTGAAGTTACAAACCACCACCACCCACTCACTGGGATCCTCCCCATAGCGGATGAAGGAAACAATGCCGCGATGGTCGCTGCAGTCAATCCAGCGGAACCCTTCTGGCTTGGTGTCTTGGGTATACAGGGCAGGCTCAGAGCGCAACAGGTGATTCAGGCTGGCCACGTAGTGGCGCAACTTGGCGTGGGGTTCATACTGCAGCAGCCCCCAGTCCAGATCTGCCCAAACGTTCCACTCATTCCACTGGCCAAACTCCATGCTCATGAACAAGGTTTTCTTGCCAGGGTGGGTGAACATGTAGCCATACAAAGCCCGCAGACTGGCGAACTTATGCCAATGATCCCCCGGCATTTTGCCCAACATGTGGCTCTTGCCATGCACCACCTCATCATGAGAAAAGGCCAGCATGTAATTTTCGCTGAAGGCATACATGAGGCTGAAGGTGACCAAATGGGGATGGAACTGGCGGAACCAGGGATCCATGTGGAAATAATCCAACATGTCGTGCATCCAACCCATGTTCCACTTCAAGTTGAAGCCCAGCCCACCCACATGGGTTGGCCAAGTTACCATCGGCCAAGCAGTAGATTCTTCGGCAATGGAAAGCGCACCGGGGTTGTATTTGAAAATGAGGGTATTGAGCTGCCGGAAAAAGTCGATGGCTTCGAGGTGTTCCCGCCCGCCGTAGGGATTGGGGATCCAGTCTTTGCGGTCATAATCCAGATAAAGCATCGAGGCCACCGCATCCACCCGGATCCCGTCGATGTGGTATTTCTCGAACCAAAAAAGGGCATTGGCCACCAGATAATTGCGCACCTCGTTGCGGCCATAATTAAAGACCAAAGTGCCCCAACCTTTGTGCTCGCCTTTGCGAGGGTCGGCGTACTCGTACAGGTGAGTACCGTCGAAAAAAGCCAGCCCATGCCCATCTTTGGGGAAATGCCCAGGCACCCAATCGACAATCACGCCGATCCCGGCTTGGTGGGCCCGATCGACAAAATACATAAAGTCTTGCGGGGATCCATAGCGGGATGTTACGGCATAGTAGCCGATCACCTGATAGCCCCAAGAGCCATCAAAGGGGTGTTCTGCCACCGGCAACAGCTCGATGTGGGTAAAGCCCAGCTCCTTCACATAGGGAATTAGCTTGTCCGCCAGCTCGCGGTAGGTGAGGAAGCGAGTATTGGGCTTTTGGTCCACCAGCACACTTTGCCCTTCGGCAGGTGGATCTTCAGCCGAGGCGTGCATCCAGGATCCCAGATGCACCTCATAAACCGAAATCGGCGAGCGCAGGGGATCGGTGGCGGCGCGTTTTTCCAGCCAGGCTTGGTCGTGCCAGGTGTAGGTGTTGAGGTCGGCTACGATGGAGCCGGTTTTGGGGCGCACCTCCTGTTGAAAGCCATAGGGATCCGATTTTTCGTAGATATCCCCCCAGGAAGTTTTCACCTCGTACTTGTAGATGGCGCCTGGCCCTATGCCGGGGATGAACACCGCCCAGATGCCGCTTTCGCCCAGCCGCTTCATCTGGTGTTGACGCCCGTCCCAGTGGTTAAAATCGCCGATAACGCTGACGTTGCGGGCGTTGGGAGCCCAGACGGCGAAATGCACCCCCTTCACCCCATCCACCGTGATGAGATGGGCGCCCAGCTTGTCGTAAATGCGGTGGTGATTCCCCTCGTTGAACAAGTAGCGATCCAGCTCGCCAATGTGGTTGACCTTCTCCAAGGGAAAGCGGTAGGGATCCTCCCATTCTTCCAAGTGTTCCCCTTGGGGATCCCAGACCCGTTGGGCCCGCAAAAAATAGTCCGGCAGAGGGGTTCCCGGCTCAAAGCGCAGCTCGAATAGCGTTTCCGGGTGCAGCGGCTGCATCGGGTAAGCCTGTCCAGTGGCGCGTTCCACCAGCCAAACCTGCCGAGCATTGGGCACAAGGGCGCGCACCAACCCAAAGGATTTCCCGGCCTCTTCTATCTGCTGGGGGCCCAAAACGGCATAGGGATCCTGCCATTGGTTGGAAACAAACTGACCCACTT
Organism: Synechococcus sp. R6-5; assembly: GCF_047461775.1. NCBI lineage: Bacteria > Bacillati > Cyanobacteriota > Cyanophyceae > Synechococcales > Synechococcaceae > Synechococcus > Synechococcus sp. R6-5. Next base: position 2,041 of record NZ_JANSHV010000087.1, on the reverse strand, counting down.
GTTCGGCAGACAGGAGAAAGCCCATCGGGAACCCTCAGTAAATGACCATTCTAGTCTAGCGGTGGCTGACCCCCAGTTTGCGCTGTCAGCTCCAGGCCCGCCTCCAGGCAAAGAATCCCTGCAAGAAGTTCTGCAGGCGGGGGTTGGTGGCCAATTGTTGCCTGCGGTGCTGCAGGGCCGCCTTGGCATTCACCTCCGAGCGGGTGGGGTAGATGTGGATCCCGGTCAGGGCAGAGACGGGCAGCCGCCGGCTCATGGCCAAAACCACTTCATGAATCAGCTCTCCCGCCTGGGATCCCACCAGGTGCGCCCCCAAAATCTGGCCGTTGCGCCGACAGATCAACTTGGCAAAGCCCAGGGGGGCAGCTTCTGCCTGGGCCCGATCCACATCGGCAAACTCCTGTTTGAGCACCACCACATCCTTGCCGTATTGCTGCCGGGCTTCGCTTTCGGTGAGGCCCACACGGGCCAGCTCCGGCTCGGTGAAGATGGCCCAAGGAATGACACGATAACGCGCTTGGCTGAGGGGGAAAAACAGGGCATTGACCAGGGCCACTGCCCCTTCGTAGGCCGCCACATGGGTAAATTGCGGCCCGCCGATGACATCCCCACAGGCGTAGATGCGGGGATTGCGGGTTTGCAGCTTGGCATTCACCTGGATCCCTTGGGGGGTGTACTGCACGCCGGCGGCTTCTAGACCCAGCCCTTCCACGTTCGGGATCCGACCGGCGGCCACCAAAATCTCTTCTGCACGGATCACTTGATCACCTGCAGCGGCGGTGCCTGCCCCGGAATTGGCCTTTAGGTAAAGCAGCTTTGCCCCCTGCTCTTGGCCAACTGCTGTGGCGCGTACCCGGGTGAGGATGCGGATCCCATCTTGGACCAACTGTTGCTGCACCACCTGGGCGGCTTCGGGATCCTCCTTGGGCAAGATGCCCTCGCGGCTGGCAATGAGGGTCACCTCGGATCCCAGACGGGCCAGAGCTTGGCTCAACTCGCAGCCTACCGGCCCCGCCCCTATCACCGCCACCGATTTGGGCAAGCGGGTCAAGTCAAAGATCGATTCGTTGGTCAGATAGCCCGCCTCGGCCAAGCCTGGCAAGGGGGGAACCCAAGGACGGGATCCGGTGGCGATGACAAAAGCCCGCGCCTGTACCTGCCGTCCTGCCACCTCAAAGGTGCGCCCATCCACAAAGTGGCCCTTGGCAAACACCAGTTCCACCCCCAGTTGGCGGAAGCGATCCGGCGAATCGGCGTGGTTGGCGATGTAGCTCTGGGCAGAGCGAATGTGTTCGTACACCTTGAGGTAATCCACCGAGATCCCTGCTGGGCCAGGGAGAGTTACCCAACCGGCAGCCATGGCCTGGCGAATCCGATGGACGGTATGGGCCACGTGAAGAAGGGCTTTGCTGGGCACACAGCCATACCAGAGGCAATCGCCGCCCAAGCGGTCGCTGCCTTCCACCAGCAGCACCTTGGCCTTCAGTTGGGCCGCAGCGCTGGCCACCACCAGACCCGCCGCACCAGCGCCGATGACCACAATATCGTAGGAGACAGGCATGGCTTGTTCTGAACAAAAACATCGGGCAAGGGATAGCACCATCCTATGTCTTGAGTAGGCCGGGGGTAGGCTGGGAGAAGTCCTTGCCAAAGGATCCCTTTCTGCATGGGAGAAGAACTTGTTAGAGTGGGACGGATGGATCCCTTGCAAGCTGGGTTGATCCGTCTGTTCTACTTTTCAGGTTTTGGGGACTTATGACTATTCTGCTGCCGAGCGAACCTATCCTGGCCGTGAGCATCTTCGGCATGGGCCTGCCAGAGCTGGCCGTGATTGGGGTGATCGCGGTGGTCGTGTTTGGCCCCAAGAAGCTACCGGAGTTGGGCAGCGCCTTTGGCAAAGCGTTGCGGAGTTTCAAACAAGAGATGAACAACCCCAGCAGCGATGACGAGCCTGCCGGCGCAGAAAAGGCGGAGAAGGTGGTTGAGAAAGATGCCGCGTAAACTACCCGCCCCCACAGCCTTGTATTCGATAAACCGCCGC
>NZ_JANSHV010000086.1:0-1229 GCF_047461775.1 Synechococcus sp. R6-5 | reverse complement strand
GCAGCTCCCGTTTCCGGCGCACCTCGTCGGTGCGCTCCGCCTCGTTGTCGAGTTCCTGCTCAAGCGCACGGGTCTCCTGATCCAGCCAATCAATATGCTTCTGGATGCCCGGGCGGAGGTTCGGCGCGGCAGCCGTCAACCGATTGATCTCAGCCGTCCGCATCTGAATCACCTGCTCCCGCCGGACCAGCAGGTCGCGCAAGGATGCGCGCTGCTCGTCCGTCGCTTGGTGGTGCGGCGGGCGCACCCGTTCGGCAAAGCGGGCGAGCAACCGGGCATCCAGGCGGTCGGTCTTCGCCTGGCGTCCTTCCGCGTGCGCCAGGGCGCGCACGCGGCGTGGCTGCACCCGCGCCGTCGGCAAGCCAGCCTGGAGCAGTTGGGCGAACACCATGCGCTCCAGCCCGCCGGTCGCCTCCAGCACAATCAGGGTCGGCTGCAGGCGCTGGAGTCGCGTGACCAGGAGCTGGACACCTTCGTCGGTATACGGTATCGTCTCGCGTGGCGCGTGCGGGTCGGCGCCAAACGCCACATCCAGCGTCTGTTTGGAGACATCAATGCCGATAAAGAGCGACTCACGGGAAGCCATACACAGAACCTCCTGAGGAAAACGGCGCCAGCCTTGCTAGCATATGCGGGTTTGAGGGCCCAGATAACTGTTCGGCTTGGTCGCGTTGAAGGACACGGCTACCCAACACTCCGCGGCGATCTCGTGAACCTGGCGCAGAACGGTATACCGTGTCCCGTTAGATTATACTAGAGGCGCAGTGGACGCAGAGAGCGATTGATGGAAACCTCTGCACCTTCGCGTCTCTTCGGTGCGTTTTTGCAGTGGGGTCATTTCATGTTTATTGTACAATAACGAATATGAGTGATTATGTGTTACGCTGGTTGCAGGTTATAAAGCGGGAGACGACCGCAGAGCGCAGTGGCGGCGATGGCGATGGCGTCGGTCCGGTGTGTATCGCCGAGGTCGAAGGATTGATCCGCGCGCAGATTATCCGCTCCTACCTGGAGGATGCCGGTATTCCGGCGCACCTTGCGGGTGAAGCGGTCGCTGGCGTCTATGGTCTGATCCAGGGACCGCTCAGTATGGTGAAGGTGTATGTTCCGGCAGCGCTGGCAACCGATGCGCGCGAACTGCTGGCGGATCTCGATTTCGACGATGAGCGTTAATCGCAAGCAGATGCTGGCGAGCGAACCATCATGCCGCGCCTGCCTGCCACACGGAA
>NZ_JANSHV010000085.1:0-31736 GCF_047461775.1 Synechococcus sp. R6-5 | reverse complement strand
AGGACTCCGTCCCGCTAACGCGAACAGCTTGAGCACCGACTGGGATCCTCCGCGGTCAATCCATAGCGGGCCAGAAAACGGGGCAAATCGACCACCAGGCAGGTGTAGGATCCCTGCATCACCAGCCGCTCCTGCTGGGTGATCTCCACCTGAAACTGAATGCGTCTTCCCTCCACAGCCACGACTTCGACCCGAACCTGCAAGGGATCCCCCGCCACCGCTGCCGACCGATGCTCCAAGGCAAAGCGGATCCCGACCGCCGCTTCCTCCGGCTCGTAGAAGGGCTGCAAGGTGGTGTGGCCGCACCGCTCGATCAACGTCAACAGAGCCGGGGATCCGATCACCTTCACACCGGGGTTGCCCAGAGCCTCAGCGGTTTGTTCCGGGCCGAGGATCCCCTGCCAGGTGCCGAGGGTGCCCAGGGGAACAGGTTTCATCAGCGGGCGGGGGCGCGCATTCTCCCAGAGTGCCACAGGCTCCAGCCTTGCCAGAGCAGGAGAATCAACGCCAGGATCCCGACCACCCCGGCCAGCACCAGCGCCCGTTCCAGGCGGGTGGCATGGAAGCCGGTTACCGTCCAATCGCGGCTGAGGTTGGATCCCAGAATGGCAAGCACAGCCAGGCCCAAACCTCGGATCCCCAGAGATTCCGCCCCTCTTCCCTCCTGCTGCAGGAGGATGGGCTGCAGCGCCGCCAGGATCAAGGCGGTGGTCAAGGCTCCCAACAGGAAGGCCGCTTGCGGCTGAGCGTGAATGAAGTAGCCCACCCCCACCGGCAGAGCCAGGCTAGCCAGCGTCAGGGCGATCCCCGTCTGCAGGGGTTTGTCTGGCCCGTATAGCCAGTGAATGAGCGCCGCCAGCGCCATGGCCGCCATTCCCAGGTACAGCGCCGCCGACACATAGGGTTGGGTGAGGTCGATCCCGGCAACCTGCAGGTTGAACTGGTGCAACAGGTTTTGCAGCAGAGGGCGGGCCGACAAAAACAAAGCGGCCATGGCCCCCCAACGGCTGGGAAAAGCCAGACATCCCAGCCCCAAGAGGGCCGCCCCGTAGGATCCCCCCAATCGCAGCGCCAGCAGCGCTCCTCCGCCCACCAGCGTTAGGCCCACACAGGCCCGCCAGAGCAGCCGTCCTTGTTGCTCTGCAACGCTGACGCGACCGGCTAAAGCCTCCGGCCCGCTGACATGAGCAGGTTCCCCTGGCGCAGGGATCCCCCGTCCCGTCTGGTTCTCCAAGGCAAGCAAGGCCCACGAGAGCAGCACCCCTGCCCCGTAGAGCAAGGCCCAAAAGGGATCCTGGTATAGGCCGTTGCGGGTCAAGGCCAAGGCCAGCGCCAACGCCACCAGCCACCCCACCCCATGCCCCACTGCCGACAGCAGCCCGGGGGAGTCTTCTGCGGCGGTCAAGAGGGGCACAGTGCCTGCCACCAAGCTGAGGGCGGCCAGCCCCACCGGCAACAGCACCTGCCAAGGGAGATCCGGCTGGGATCCCATCTCCAGCAGGCGAGATCCCCAGGTTATGGCGGCAATGCCGCTCCACCCCTGGCCCAGCGCCATCAGCAAGGACAGGGCTTCCGCTGCGGCCAAGACCCCCAGCAAAGGGATCCCCACCAAGCCCATCCCCAGGCCGCAGCCCCACAGAAAGAGCATTCCATGCTGCTCCGCAATGCCGATGCGACTGGGGGAGCCGATAGCCAGACTTTGCCAGGCCGCCAAACTGAGCAACAGCACCACCAGCCCTTGCCCGGCCCGACCGCAGCCACTCAACCCCAGTAAACCCACCCCCACCAGGCCCCCCAACAACAAAGCCAGGGGGATCAGATCCGGCAACTGACCCAGCCAGCACCCCAGCGCCGCCAAGGCCACCAAGCCCAGCCCCACTGCCGGTTGCCAGCGGCGAACGGATCCCCAGCGGCGATATCGAATCGCTTCCAACAGCAAGACCACCAAGCCAATCGCGGCCGCAATCGCCAAAACTCCGCCCAGCACGTGCTCTCTCCTTTCAAACCCTGCACCAACTATCGCCTATCGCTGTCCGGTCATCATCGCCATTCAGAACCAATCGAGCGGAAGCGTTGCCTAGCATTAGGTTTGCTCCTTGCCCCAGACCCGATGGGGAGCAAATGCGTTTGCGTTTGTGAAAGCATCGCGCAGCGATAACGCAAAGATAAGCTGGAGAAGATCAGCGAGCGGGCGTTCATGTCTTCAGAGCATTACAAGTTCGACCTTTTCTTGCGCTACCACCGAGAGCAAGCCCGGTGGGCGCGTCAACTGGCGGAGCGGCTGGATCGCGAGGGTTTCAAAGTCTGGTTTGACCGCTGGATGCTGCAGCCGGGGGATAACCGCAAGCTGGAGCTGCAACTGGCCATCGAACAATGCCGCTGGGTGGGAGTGGTGGCCTCTCCAGAGTTTGTTGCCGATCCCTGGCCAAGGGATGAGCTGTACAGCGGGTTTCCCCATGCCCCGGCACGACAAAACCAGCGCCTGCTGACGCTGCTGCACACCCCCACTGAGCTACCCCGCCCCCTGGAAGAGGCGCCCCTGCTGGATTTTACTGGCTCAGAAGAGGATCCGGTGCTGTTTGAGTACCGCGCCTTGGAGCTAATGCACTTTTTGGATCCCAGCTTCCCTGCCCCCGGGGATCTGCAGCGGTTCCGGCTGCAATACCGCCGCCGTGAGGGGAAAGAGTCCCTGGAAGATGAAGAGGTGCGGGGATTTCAGGCCTTTTTGCGGGCCATCCAGATGGCCATCCTGCGCATTGCCACAGGCGAAACCCCCTCCGCCACGCCAGAAGAAGGAGCGCGTCAGATCGCCATTTTGCAGTTCATTCAGCGGCTGTTTCAGTGGAACAGTGCCGACATCCAATTCGAGCGGGGGGAAGACTGGCGTCGCCGCGGCAACCTGACGGAAGCCCTGGCCGCCTACGACCGGGCTCTGAACATGGATCCCAACTTCGCCCTGGCTTGGAGCCGCCGTGGGGATGTGCTGGTGCAGCTGGCCCGCTACCGCGAGGCGGTGGACAGCTACAACGGATCCCTGAGCATCAATCCCTACGACGAAGAAACCCGGCTGCGCCTGGCCCTGATTCTGGGGCGCCTGGGGCAATACAAGTCGGCGGTGGTTAACTACGACAAGGTGCTGGAGAGCAACCCGGAAGATGCTCTGGCCTGGCATAACCGCGGCATCCGCCTGCTGCAACTGAAGCGGTCTAAGCTGGCCCTGAACAGCCTGAACAAGGCGCTGCGCTACAACCCCAAGCAGCCCCGCACCTGGCTGGCGCGTGGGATCGTGTTGCGACGGCTGCGGCGGCCCAGCTCGGCAGCGGCTAGTTTTGCGCGGGTTTTGAAGCTCAACCCCAGAAGTGCGCGGGTTTGGCGCTACCAAGGCAATGCCCTCTTCCACTGCCACCGGCTGCGCTCGGCTGTCGAGTGTTACAAGCGCTCGCTGCGGCTGCGTCGCCGGGATCCCATAACCCTGCACAACTTGGGGGTGGCCCTGCTGCGCTTGGGGCAGTATCGGCTGGCCAGCAAGGCCCTAGAACGCGCCCTGCGCTACGATGCCGACAACTACAAAAGCTGGTACGCCCGCGGTGTGGCCTTCCAGAAATTGGGCTACCTGAAAGAAGCCTGTATCCACTTCGAGGAAGCCCTCAAGATCAAGCCGGAGCACTTTCCAGCCCGCTATGCCTTGGCGGTAGCTCAGCAGGAGCTGGGGCAATATGAGGCCAGCCTACGGCATTTCCAGCGCTTGGTGCAGCAGCGTCCCGGCAGTTCTGCCTGCTGGTTTGGCCAGATCACCAGCCTGCGGCGCCTGGGCCGGCTGGAAGAAGCCCGTGCCGCCTGCCAGCAGATGCTCCGCCTCAACGAACGGGATCCCTGGGGCTGGTTTGCCCTGGGGTTGATCTACAGCGAGCTGAGGGATCCCGAACAAGCTGTGCAAGCCTACTCGCGGGTTTTGCAGCTCACCCCAGAAGATGCTGTGGCCCTCAACAACCGCGCCTGGGAAGCCTTGAAACTGGGGAAGCTGGAACCTGCTCTGGCAGACGCCCAACAGGCCACGCACCTGGATCCGCAGCGGCCCGCCTTTTGGCACACCCTGGGGCTGATTCAACTGCGCGCCGGCCAGCGAGAAGCCGCCCAGGCCAGCTTGCAGCGCTGTCTGGAGCTGGATCCCCAATTTCAGCCGGCCCAAGCTGCTTTGCAGGATTTGGCCCAAGAAGACTCGGCCTCCCCGGCGGGAATGGCTCTGCCGGAATTGGAAACCCTCACTCCCCAACCGCAGCCGGTTGACCCCAACCCCTAGCAGGATCCCCTGGGCTTTCAAACTCCCAAGGACAGTGCCTGCAGCACGCCGACGGGAGCAGAACATGCCACACTGGATCCCACCCCCTCAGCACCGACACGCATGGATCCCTGTCTGATTCCTGTCAAGCTTCCCCACAGCTCCTACGATATTCTCCTCCAGTCTGCCGAAGGCCCCCCTGGCCACAGCCTCATCCAGCTGGGATCCCAAATGCGAGCTAGAGGGCTTTCCGGCAAGGCTCTGGTGGTGAGCCATCCCGGCATTGCCAAACACTTTGCCGAGAAGTTGCTGCAGGGGCTGCAACAAGCGGGGTTTGCCGCCCACCTCTGCCTATTGCCTGCCGGCGAACGCTACAAAACCCTGCGCTCGGTGGCCAAGATCTACGACGCCGCCCTAGCCTTTGGCCTGGAGCGCTCCTCCACCTTGGTGGCTCTAGGAGGGGGGGTCATTGGCGACATGGTGGGGTTTGCCGCCGCCACTTGGCTGCGCGGGATCCCTTTTGTGCAAGTGCCCACCTCCCTCTTGGCGATGGTGGATGCGGCCATCGGTGGCAAGACCGGCGTCAACCATCCCCAGGGGAAAAACTTGATCGGGGCGTTTTATCAGCCGCGCCTGGTGTGGATTGACCCGACGGTGCTGAAAACTCTGCCCCCACGGGAGTTTACTTCGGCTTTGGCAGAGGTGATCAAATACGGCGTGATTCAGGCTGCCGACCTATTTGAGTTTTTGGAAGATCGACCCCAACTGAGCCGCTACACCGACTTTGCCCCTGACGATCTGCACTATCTGTTGCGGCGCTCTGCCGAGTGCAAAGCCTGGGTAGTGCAGCAGGACGAAAAAGAAGCGGGCCTGCGGGCCATCTTGAACTACGGCCATACCCTCGGCCATGCCCTAGAAGCTGCCACCGGCTACCGCCGCTATCTGCACGGAGAAGCTGTCGCGATCGGCATGGTAGCTGCCGGGGAGATCGCCCGCCGCCTGGGGTGGTGGAGCGCCGCTGAAGCCGAACGGCAACGACACCTGATCGAAAAAGCAGGATTGCCCAGCCGATGGCCCGCCGGGATCCCTTGGGAGGCAGTGCTGCAGGCAATGCAGGCCGACAAGAAGGTGAAACAAGGGCGGATTCGCTTCGTTTTGCCCCGCCGGATTGGCCAAGCGGAGCTGACCGATCAAGTCGAGCTAGCAGAGGTGCAGGCTGCTTTGGCCTCGATTACAGCCACCTCTGGAACCCTAGAATTAGGAAAACCTAAGGACAAGAAAGCATGGCACGGCAACAACGGGTAGCCATCTTGGGGGCCACAGGAGCAGTAGGGACGGAGCTGCTGACGCTATTGGAAGAGCGCCACTTTCCTGTAGCCGACCTCAAGCTTTTGGCCTCGCCCCGTTCAGCGGGCACTTATTTGACCTTCAAGGGGGAGCGGATCCCGGTGGAACCAGTTTCAGAAGCGGCCTTCCGGGGCCTGGATCTGGTGCTGGCCTCTGCCGGAGCAAGTGTTTCCAAAGCCTGGGCCAAGCCCATCGTCGAGGCGGGGGCGGTGCTGATTGACAACTCCAGCGCCTTTCGCCTGGATCCCAATGTTCCGCTAGTGGTGCCGGAGGTCAACCCCCAGGAAGCCTTCCGTCACCAAGGGATCATTGCCAATCCCAACTGCACCACCATCCTAATGTGCGTGGCCATCTACCCCCTGCATCGCCACATCCCCCTGCGCCGCGTGGTGGCCGCCACCTATCAATCGGCCAGTGGGGCCGGGGCCCGCGCCATGGTGGAGCTGCAAGAGCAAACCCACGCCTACCTCCAGGGGCAGCCGTTGCAGCCCCAGGTGTTCCCTTACCCCATTGCCTTCAACCTCTTCCTCCACAACAGCCCCCTGCAAGAGAACGGCTACTGCCAGGAAGAGATGAAAATGGTCAACGAATCCCGCAAGATTATGGGATCCCCCAACCTGCGGCTGACAGCTACCTGTGTGCGGGTGCCGGTGCTACGTACCCACGCCGAGGCCCTCAACCTGGAGTTTGAACAGCCCTTCCCTGTGGAAAAAGCCCGGCAAATCCTGGCCCAGGCCCCTGGGGTGGTGCTCATTGAAGATTGGCAGCAGAACCGCTTTCCCATGCCCATCGACGTGGCCGGCAGGGATGAAGTGGCGGTGGGCCGCATCCGCCAGGACATCTCCGAGCCCAAGGCCCTGGAGCTGTGGCTATGCGGGGATCAAATCCGCAAAGGTGCGGCCCTCAACGCCCTTCAAATTGCCGAGCTGCTTTTGAAGGACTAATTCCCTACATCACTCATCATCACCCATCTCATCATCATCACCCATCTCATCATCCGTGGGTGTCGGAGTCGCCGTAGGTGTTGGAGTCAGCGTAGGTGTTGGAGTCAGCGTAGGTGTCGGTGTAGGCACTATCGTCCCACCGCTTCTGCCGCCACCGCAGCCGGCTAGCCCTAAGCAAACTCCGCCCAGACTTAGAGTTACAAGGGTTGCAATTGCTTTATTGCTTTTTCCTCACTATCGCCACCTAAACACACTGACAGGTTGTTTTCCGCAGGAGGAGTGGCCGCTCGACTAGAGAAAGCTTAGCCTCGAAACCAGCTTGTTGGGAGTGATGAGAAGCACTGACACCTAGGTTTATACTGCTTGGCAGCTTCAGGATCCCTAGGCTAAGCAGCCAGAGAGTCATTTTCAGCCGTCGAGGAAAAAGAGCTGGTGGAGGGTTTCCCAGGCAGGCAAAAAAAGGGAAAAATTGAAAAGCATTTGGCTTGGTAAGGAGGATCTTGTGCATCCAATCGCGATGGGATCCCTGGCCAGCTTGATCGCCGGGTTGGCGACGGGGCTGGGGGCTTTGCCGGCCCTTTTTCTTCCCTCGCTCTCCGAAAGGGTACAAGGGATCCTGCTGGGGTTTGGGGGTGGGGTGATGTTGGCGGCCACCTCTTTTTCCCTGCTGGTGCCGGGCACCGAGGCAGCCATAGCGCTGGGGTATTCCCAGTTTGGAGCGGCGGTGGCGATGGCGGCGGGCCTGTTGTTGGGGGCGATCTTCCTGGAGAGTGCCCACCGCTTTTTTCCCCACGAGCACTTTTTCAAAGGGGTGGAAGGGGAGAACCGCGCCCATTTGAAACGGATTTGGCTGTTCATCATTGCCATCGCCCTGCACAATTTCCCGGAAGGACTGGCGGTGGGAGTGGGTTTCGCTACCGGCCAAGTCGGCGATGGGTTGGCGTTGGCGTTGGGGATCGGCTTGCAGAACATTCCAGAGGGGCTGGTGGTGGCTTTGTCGCTGGCAAGCCAAGGGTATTCGCGGCGGTTTGCTTTTGGCATCGCCCTGCTGACCGGACTGGTGGAGCCCATCGGCGGGATCCTGGGAGCAACGGTGGTCTCTCTGGCGCAGCCCCTACTACCTTGGGGCATGGCTTTTGCGGCGGGGGCGATGTTGTTTGTCATTTCCGATGAGATCATCCCTGAGTCGCACCGGCAGGGGTTGGAGCGGGAGGGCACCTTTGGGGTCATCAGTGGGTTTGTGGTGATGATGTTGCTGGATATCACCTTGGGCTAGCAAGGGATCCCGTCGCGAAGTGGAACGGAGTTTTATTTTTTTATGTTGAGTAACGAACCCTTTTTGTGGCGAGGAGCAGGGGAACACGCCTGTCTGCTGCTACATGGATTGGGGGGCGGTGTTTACGAGTTGCAATGGCTGGCAGAGCGGCTGTTGGCGGCTGGCCTGACGGTGCAGGGATTTAACTATCCCGGCCATGACAGTGCTCCGCATCGCTTACACGACCGCCGGTCTGCCCACATGCCCCCTTCCCGCTGGACGGAGTGGTACGGGCGGGCTTTGGAGCATTACCTGGCTTTGCGGCAGGAGTATCCCCGCGTTTCCTTGGTGGGCTTTTCCACCGGCTGTCTGCTGGCTTTGCACCTGGCTTTTGCCCATCCCATCCATAAATTGGTGCTGCTGGCGCCATTTTTCGCCATTCGCCACCGCTGGTACTATCTTTTTCGCCCAGAGCAGTACCTGAACAGCCTGGGTTGGTTATTGAAGGAGGTGCCCCGCCTCAGCTTGCCGATTCGGGATGGGGACGCTCGAGCCTTGGCAGAAAGAACGGCCTATTTCCGCAGCTTTAATCTGTCGGCGGTGCGCAGCGCTCTGGAGCTGATCGAGCGGGTCAAGGGAGAGGTGGCCGGCATCCGGGTTCCCACTCTGATCCTGCAATCTCGCCAAGATACAGTAGTGGATCCTAAACAGGCAGCGTGGCTCTATCAAGAGCTGGGATCCGAGGAGAAGATCTTGTCTTGGCTGGAGCACTCCGACCACATCCTCACTTTGGACGGGGAGCGGGAAACGGTGTTTGACCAGGTTTGCGCCTTCCTCAACCAGGATCCTTCTGCGCCCGGATCAGCGTAACCCGCTGCCAAGCACCGCGGGCATCGTAGTCCCGGATCAAACGCAAGAGACAATGGCAGTCTTCCGACTGCGGAAACCAGCTCAGGCTTACCGAAAAGCTGCGATCCCGGTAGGCGGTAGGGATGGGCAAGGGATCCGGCCCGCCAATCCACAGCCCTCCCGGCAAGGGATCCCAGTTGCTCAACCACTCTGCCCCCGAGCAGTCCACCTCGGTTTCGGCAAACCGGCCCTCGGCAACCGCAAAGCTCTGGGCGATCCCCCGCCATCTCCCCTGGAGGCAGGCTCTCAGCTGCTCTCTGCTCAGGGGTGCACAGTCTGCAACGGGATCCAAAGCTTGGCCGCGCCGCTCCAGGATCGCGGTTACCTCTACCAGACGACCTTGGGCATCCCACTGTTGCACCAGCCGCGCCTTGCGATCCCCCCAGAGAAAGCCTTGCTCAACGGCAAAATCACTAAACGGCGCCAGCTGCAGCCGCCCATTGGAAAAAGATCCATCGGGGAAAAAGCGCAATCCCGGCGAGAAATCCTGGTAGACCCAGCTCTGGGAGCTTTCGGGAGTGGGGGATCCCTGTAGGGGGTAGTAGGCGTTGGTTTGGCGGATCGCGCTCCCTGCCGCCGGACTTCCTGAAGAAGAGGATGGAGCCAAGGCCTCAAAGGTGATGAGGCTGCGCTTTTGGCCCCCCAGCTCCCAGCCGCCGGCGGTGGGTCGATAGTTGGAGAAGAGGCCGTGCCACACTCCCAGGTGGAGAGCCAGACATTGTTTTTGGGTTTTCATGAAGCAATGTGAAGCTAAGATTGTGAGGACGTAACGCTGGAGAGCAAGACCTATGGGGAAGAAGCTCCGAGGTGGCATTTTACTGATTTTGGGGTTTATGCTGTCTCCCCTTTCCTGGTGGAATGACTTGTTTTTCAACCTGCCGATTGCCTATGGGTTGGGCTACCTGTGTAGCCTGTGGTAGCCACAGTGGTTTTTGGGCGGAACCCTCGTGGGGTACTGGCTCTCCAACTTGATGGGCATTCTCATGATGCAGTTTGGCGCTACGGATGTCGTCGAGAAAAGCGAAAAACCTCGCAATGTGAAACGTGATCTCATGATTGGGCTGGCTTCTTCTACCGCCTATACTTCGGCAATTGTTGGGCTGCTTCAGTTTCACCTCGTCGATATCAGCGCCATCTTCCCCATTTCTTAACCCTATGCCGCTGGCAATTTTCTGGGCAACTTTAGTCGAAGGGATCCTCGCTTTTGTTGCCACCCATATCGACGACTTTTTCTTGCTGGTTCTGTTGTTTGCCCAGGCGCAGCTGCAACCCCTGTGGAAGGGCTGGCACATTTGGCTGGGAGGCTACTTGGGCTTGGCAGGGTTGATCCTGATCAGCTCTCTGGGATACTTGGGAGGCCTGTTGTTGCCGCCACCTGCGATTGGGCTGCTGGGGGTGATCCCGATTGCGGTAGGCGGTTGGAAATTGTGGCAACCTGAACCTGAAGAAACCTTGGAAAAAGAGTTGGAAGAGTTGCGAGAGCGCCCAACCCAAAAGGCTTGGTCAGTTTTTTTGCCCCCACCAGCCCTGATGTCCATGCTCCTCACCTTTGCCAATGGTGGAGATAATGTCAGCCTGTACGTTCCTCTGTTTGCCGGCAGCACCCCTCCTCAGTTGGCCCTTTTTTCCACGATCTTTTTTCTGATGAAGGGATTGTGGTTTGCAATGGCTCAAAAACTGACGATGCAGCCTGCAGTGGCGAAGGTTTTAACGGAACGGACAGAACACTGGGTGCCCTGGATTCTGGTGGGTTTGGGGGTGTGGATCCTGTTCAAAAATGAGACTTGGAGATGGCTTTTGTCTTAGACTCTGGCCGGGATTTGTTCGTGATAGCGGGACGGGATTCTTTCGAGTTCTAGTCGTTGTGTCGGTCTAGGGAGGGATCCCAGTCCAGATCTTCGTGGCGGTGCTCCCGTTCCCAGCGATGCACCCAGTCCCAAATGCGATAGTGCTGCTCGGCGGTGAGTTGCTTGGGATCCTGGGCCAAAGCGGCAGCCTCTTCCGGGGTGAGCAAAGCAGCCAGGCTGCCGATCTCCACCAAATAGCGGCGTTCTTCCGCAGTGGTGTGGGACTGATTGAGCCGTTGAATTAAACGACGTAAGGTGGCTGCATCTTGACTCATAAGCCGATAGGAAAGAATCGACGAGCATCTAAGCTGGTAAGAACAGTTTAAGAGCAGAATCATCGAAATTATCAAAGTCATCAAAAGAAAGCAGGCCAAATTGCCCAGCCGATGCTCTTCTAATCCTCAAAGGATCCCAGAATGCGCACTTCCGGCTCCAAAAGCACCGACCATTGTTGATAGACCTTTTCCTGGGCCAAGCGAATCAAGCGGTAAATGTCCTTGGCACTCGCCTGATGGCAATTGAGGATGAAGTTGGCATGGCGCTCTGAAATTTGGGCCCCACCGATGCGGTACCCCTTCAACCCCACCTGCTCGATTAGCCAGCCGGCAGGGTGAGACTCTGGGTTGCGAAAGACGCTGCCACAACTGGGCAAATGATAGGGCTGAGAGCTTAGGCGTTGGTTGAGGTAGCGCTGGGTCTCCCATTGCACTTGGGCCGGATCCCTGCTTGGGATCAACTGCAGCGTCGCTCCTGTCACCGTCCAGGGTGAGTCTTGCAGGCGAGAGCGGCGATAGCCAAATTGCAGATCGGCAGGTTCTAGGCGGCAGGGCTCTTGTTCCTCGTCCAAAATCTGCACTTCCACCAGCACATCCGCCATGGCGCGTCCGTGGGCACCCGCATTCATCACCACGGCTCCCCCCAGGGTGCCCGGGATCCCAATCGCCCACTCCAACCCACTCCAGCCTTGCCTGGCGGCGGCCCGCGACAGATTGACCAAAGGCTCTCCGGCAGCGGCCCAGATCCTCCCCCCCTCCAGCAGTTGCAGCCCGCGCAGACGGCGGGTACCGATCACCAGCCCCTTTAACCCCGCATCGCTGATGAGCAGATTGCTACCTGCCCCCAGCAGCGTCGTGGGGATCCCTTCTGCTCGCGCCCAAGCCAAACACTGCTGCAGCTCCAGGTGGCTACGGGGCTCACAATACCACTCGGCCTTGCCGCCCACACGAAAGGTGGTCAGAGGAGCCAACGGGATCCCCGATTGAATTCGTCCAGATAGCAGAGCCGCCGGCCCGCGGGGGAGAAGCCTGTCTTCAGCGGTAAGACTTGCCGCCTCAGACTCACAGGAACCGTCCCGCTGAGGCACCACCGGAGCCGTCGTCATGATTCAATACCTCAGAAGCAGCTATCTTTTCAGCTGAAGTTTGGATTTTTGGCTTGCCCAGGCTGTTCCCTCACCTGAGCCGCATATGCCCGCATCGTAGCGATTATCTGCTGATTTAAGTCCCCTGCGCCCAAAAAAACGGCGAGATCTCCAGGCTGCAGGACGGACGGCAACACCTCCGGCAATTGCGGCAAAGACGACACATAGCGCACATGGGGATGGTGCTCCGCCACCGCCACGGCCAAGCGCAAGCTGTCGGAACCCTCAGGCGCCGGCTCTCCCGCTCCATACGTAGGCACGATCACCACCACGTCCGCCTCCCCAAAGCAGCGGGCAAAATCTTGGAACAGGGCAGCCAAACGGCTGTGGCGATGAGGCTGAAACACGGCCACCACCCGCCGCTGTTGCAGACGGGCTGCCTGCAGGGTGGCTCGAATCTCGCTGGGATGGTGGGCATAGTCGTCGATAAAGGTGACTCCACCCACTTCCCCCTTGTGCTCAAAGCGGCGATGCGCCCCCCGAAATTGCGCCAAAGCTGAGGCAATCACCGCAAACTCCAAGCCCAACTGTCGCCCAACGGCAACCGCCGCCAGGGCATTGCTGAGGTTGTGGGATCCCAACACCTGTAGGCGAAGCTGTCCGAGGAGGGATCCCTTTTCCCAGATCTCAGCGCAGGTGGAATTGGCAGTGTAGAGGATCTGACGGGCTTGGTACTGGGCTTGGGGATGACCGATCAGGCTGTAGCCCACATCCACCCTCAGGTGAGCCGCCACGTTGGGACAGTCCAGACAGGCCACCAGGGTTTGGCTTTGCTGCCCATACTGTTGAAAAGCCCGGATCACCTGCCCCAAATCGGCGTAGTGATCGGGGTGATCCAGCTCAATGTTGGTGATCACCCCAATCTTGGGATAGAGCCGCACCAGGGATCCATCCGACTCATCCACCTCGGCCACCCAATACTCCCCCTTGCCCAGACGGGCATTGCCATCCCAGGCATCCACTTCCCCGCCGATAATCAAGGTGGGATCCCAGCCCGCCGAGAGCAACACATAGCCGATCATGCTGCTGGTGGTGGTTTTGCCGTGAGTGCCGGCCACCCCAATGCCAGAGCGACGGTTAAACAGAGCCGCCAACAAGTCTGCCCGGTGCCAAACCGTCAATCCCTTGCCCAGGGCAGCAGCCAATTCTGGATTGGTGGGGCGAATGGCGCTGGAATAGACCACCTGGGGATCCCCGACCAACCCCTCCAAGCTGTGGCCCTGAAAGAAGCGCACCCCCAAAGCTTCCAGGCGGCGGGTACGGCCATTGGCGACAATGTCGGATCCGGAAACGCGAAACCCTTGTTTAGCCAGGATATAGGCCAGGGCCGACATCCCCACTCCACCAATGCCCACAAAGTGATAGGTGGAAAGCAAGGGATCTAGGGGATCCAAATGCAGGGGCGGAGGCTGAGACCGAACCGGCAACGGCGGGATGGGATCCCTTCCTCCAACTGTTTCCACCATCGCAACTCCACCCCACTCCTAAAACCGCCACACTCCAAAAAAAGGACTGCGTTCTGCTGACTACAAACAGGTTCGAACAGGCCACATCATATCAGGAATCCCCAGAGCTAGGTAGGCTGCGCCCCACCGGTTGCCGTGATCTGCCGGCACCTTGGGGAACCCACAGGGGGTGAAAATACGGTGAGCACAAGCAACACAGAATACAGCTGGACATTTTCATCCCAAAAACTTTACACTTATTTAAGAAAAAGAGGCGGCGTTTGTCGTCTGCAAAGCCACAGCGGGTAAAAGGCCATGAACCCACGAGCGCTTTGGTCTCTGGCAGGAGTCGGGCTGCTTGGTTGTGCCGGTCTGGCATGGCTGGGATTGAGCCAACAGGGAGCCACACAGTCGGTATCGGGAAGTGCAGAGGCAACGGTGGAAATGCGGCTGCCTCCGCAAGTTGGTGCTTTGGGTCGCCTGGAGCCGGAGGGGGAAGTGCTGCGCATTGCCGGTTCCCCCGGAGAACGGCTGGGAGAGCTGCTGGTGGCCGAGGGGGATCGCGTGGTGGCAGGCCAAGTGCTGGCCCGCTTGGAAAGCTACGCCGAGCGGTTGGCGGAGCGAGAGTACGCTGCCGCCCAACTTCAAGAGGCCCGCGCCCGGTTGCAGGCCGAGACCCGTTTCAGTCAGGCCCAAATCCAAGAGGCACGCACCCGCCTCAGCCGTCTGGACGAGCCGCAACAGATGCAAATCCGCTCCCAGGAAGCGGTGGTGGAGCGTATCCGGGCAGAGCTGGCCGATGCTGAGGCCAATCTGGCTCGCTTTCAGGAGCTCTGGCAGGAAGGAGCAATCTCGCAACAAGAGCTGGATCAACGCCGGCTGCTGGTGCGGCAACGACAGGAGGACTTGCGGGCTGCCGAGGCCACCCTGAGCCAACTGCGCCTGGCCCGTGAGCGGGATCTGCTCAATGCCCAAGCCCAAGTCCAAGCTGCCGAGGCGGGACTGAGTCTGGCCCAAGCCCAAGTCCAACTGGGATCCCTGGCCCGCAATCTGGAACTGGCAGAAGCTCGCCTAGAGCGCACCCTCATCCGCGCTCCCCGTGCTGGACAGGTGCTCAAGATCCACACCCGCCCTGGAGAGGTCATCCCCGCCGGCGAGGGCATTCTTGAGCTGGGCAACACCGACCAGATGATGGTGGTGGCGGAAGTCTACGAGACGGACATCCTGCGGGTTCGGCCAGGCCAGCAGGCCACCATTAGCAACCGCGCTCTGCCAGAAACCCTGCAGGGCCGAGTGGAGCGGGTAGGCCTGCAGATTGGCAAGAAAGATGTGCTCAACACCGACCCAGCTGCCGATGTGGATGCCCGTGTAGTAGAGGTGTATATCCGCCTGGATCCGGAGAGCAGCGCCCGCGTGGCTGGCCTGACCAACCTGCAGGTGAATGTGGCCATCGATGTCGAGGGGTAGGCTCAGCCCATGTACAGCCTGTTCAGTGTGGCTTTTATCGCCCATCGGATCCCGTTGGCCTGGCTGCAGTTGACGCGGGAGAAGATCCGCCTGCTGGTGGCCCTGGCGGGCATTGCCTTTGCTTGCATCTTGATGTTCATGCAGTTGGGCTTCCAAGACAGCCTGCTGGAAAGTGCCATCCGCTTCCACGTGGCCCTGAAGGGAGAGATCTTCCTGGTCAGCCCTCAGTCCAACGCCCTGATTGCCATGAACACCTTCTCCCAGCGGCGACTCTATCAGGCTTTGGGCTTTGAGGGGGTGCGGGCCATCTCGCCTGTCTATGTGGGCTTTGCCCTCTGGAAAAACCCAGAGACCCGCCGTACCCGCAGCATTTTTGTGGTAGGAGTGGATCCCTCGGCTGATCTGTTGGACTTGCCGGAACTGACGCCGGACAAGCTGGAAGAGATCAAAAAGGCGGACGTGGTGCTTTTTGACCGCCGCTCCCGCAGCGAGTTTGGCCCCATCCCAGAGTGGTTTGAGTCCGGGCGAGAGGTGGTTACTGAGGTGGGAAACCGCCGCGTCCAGGTGGGGGGCCTGTTTGAGATGGGGGCCACCTTTGGAGCCGACGGCACCATTCTCACCAGCGACCTCAATTTCCTGCGCATTTTTCCGCAGCGGGGGCGCGGCCTAGTGGATATCGGCGTGGTGCAACTCCAGCCGGGTGTGGATCCGGATCCCTTGGTGCGGCAGATGCGGGCTTTGCTGCCGGAAGATGTGCGGGTGCTCTCACGGGCGGAGTTTATCGATATGGAGCAAACCTACTGGGAAGAGGGCACAGCCATCGGCTTTATTTTCGGCCTGGGGGTGGGCATGGGCTTTATTGTCGGCATTGTGATTGTCTATCAAATTCTCTACACCGATGTGTCGGATCACCTGGCGGAATATGCCACTCTCAAAGCCATGGGCTATACCGATACCTACCTGCTGGGGGTGGTATTTCAGGAGGCGCTCCTGCTGGCCGGCTTGGGGTACATTCCTGCCTTTGCCCTGTCGGTTTTGCTCTACGATTTGACGGCCAATGCCACGTTGCTGCCTATTGCCATGACTTTCAACCGGGCAGTGCTGGTGCTGGGGCTGGCGGTGAGCATGTGTTTCATCTCAGGAGCGATTGCCGTGCGACGGCTGCGGGCAGCCGATCCTGCCGACATTTTCTAGAGTTTTGGCTGTGGGCAGGGCGCCGGGGCGTTGGTAAGTCAATAGTCTGCCAAAGGGGATCGGATGGATGGTGAAGGGTTTGAGCTAGGCTGTCTAAAAACTTCTGGGATCCTCATCAACGCTCTCCGGCCAAAGGTTTCTAAATGGTCTCATCTCAACGCTCCAAATGACGGCCTAAGTGGTCAATGAGTTGTCAACGCAAAGTTTTGAGATTTTGAGTTTTCTATGCTGACTCCTCTTCTCGATCAAGCTGCCCTTGCTTCTGCCCAGAATGCCGTTGAGCCGGTGGTGAAAGCCGAAGGTGTAAACCACTATTTCGGCGAGGGATCCCTGCGCAAGCAGATTCTCTTCGACATTAGCTTTGCCCTGCAGCCAGGGGAGATCGTGCTGCTGACTGGCCCTTCCGGCTCCGGCAAAACCACCCTGCTGACGCTGCTAGGGGCCTTGCGCTCGGTGCAGGAGGGCAGCTTGCGGGTGTTGGGACAGGAGCTGCGGGGAGCTCAGCCCAGTACTCTCATTCAAATCCGCCGCCAGGTCGGGTACATTTTCCAGGCCCATAACCTGCTGCGATCCCTGACGGCAGCCCAAAACGTGCGCATGGCCCTGGAGCTGCACAACGGCCTCTCTCCTCAGGAAGCCCAGCAGCGAGCGGAAGCAATGCTGGCGGCGGTGGGCCTGGGGGGTCGCGTCCACTACTACCCGGAACAGCTTTCCGGCGGACAAAAGCAGCGGGTGGCCATTGCCCGCGCCTTGGTTAGCCATCCCAAGCTGGTGCTGGCGGACGAGCCCACGGCAGCCCTAGATAGTAAGTCGGGCCGCGAGGTGGTGACCCTGATGGAGAAGCTGGCGCGGGAGCAGGGCTGCACCATCCTCATGGTGACCCACGACAACCGCATCCTGGACATCGCGGATCGGGTGCTGCACATGGAGGATGGCCGGCTGGAGAGCCAAGGGGTTGCCTAGCTTTGCCCAGAGCAGGCGTGGCGGCGGTACCAGTCGATGGTGCGCTGCAGCCCTTCCCGCAAGCCGACTTTGGCCACAAAACCCATCCTCTCTCGGGCCTTGGAGACATCCAGACAGCGGCGGGGTTGGCCATTGGGCTTGTCCGTTTGCCAGCGGATCTCTCCCCGGAACTCCATCAGCTCGCAGATGAGGGCAATCAGATCCCGGATGGAGATCTCTTCACCGGTGCCCAGGTTCAAGGGATCCGCCCCGTCGTAAAGCTGGGTGGCCATGACAATGCCGCGGGCCGCATCTTCAGCGTAGAAAAACTCGCGGGTGGGGCTGCCATCCCCCCACACTTCGACGTAGTTTTGGCCCCGTTGCTGCGCTTCGTGCACTTTGCGGATCAAGGCTGGGATGACGTGGGAGCTTTCGGGGTCGAAGTTGTCCATGGGGCCGTAGAGGTTCACCGGCAGGAGGTAGATGCCGTTGAAGCCGTACTGCTGCCGGTAGGCCTGCAGCTGCACCAGCAGGGCTTTCTTGGCGATGCCGTAGGGGGCGTTGGTCTCCTCTGGGTAGCCGTTCCAGAGATCCTCTTCCTTGAAGGGAACGGGGGTGAACTTGGGATAGGCGCAGATGGTGCCCACGCAGACAAACTTCTCCACCCCGGCCAGGTAGGCGGCGTGGATGAGCTGGGATCCCATGATGAGGTTGTCGTAGAAGAGTTCTGCCGGCTTGGCTTGGTTGAGGCCGATGCCACCCACGTGGGCGGCCAAATGGATGACGATATCTTGCCCTTGCACCACCTCTTGGCAGACTTCCCAACGGCGCAGATCCTGGGTGCGGGAGCGCGGGATGCGCACCTGCTCCGGCTTTACCCCCAGCACCTGCAACTGTTGCAGCACATGTTTGCCCAAAAAGCCGCTGCCCCCTGTGAGCAAAATGCGCTTCTGGCTGAGATCGACGGAGCTGGGCAAGCTGTTGGGCATAGATCCGACGCAGAGAACTTCCGGCTTTCATTATGCTGCAGACGGGATAGCCGTATTCCAGACTTGTTGGCGATGGTCATCGAGAATAGGCAAGGCATCAACTCAAAACCTGGGCAAACCGCGCCGGCGACAGAGCAGGGATCCATTCATCCGCTTGTCCATAGGCTTGTTGGGCGAAGCGACGGGCCAAAGCGGGCAGGATGGGCAGGGGATTGCTGAAGCCGGAAAACAGTTGTAAGCCTTCCCAGCCGGGCAGGGATCCCACCAGAGGCTGGTGATCAGCGCTGAAGGCCACCAAGCAGTGATACCACCGTCCAGGCAGGTGGGCCAACTTGGGCAGGTAGCGACCGGCTTGTGCCCGGATCTGGGCTTCGCTGGCGGCTGCATCCACCTCGGCATGGGGATCCGTCAATACCCGGCTGATCTGGCCCATGCGAATGCTGCCATCTACAAATTGCAGGATCCCGGCATCCAGAATCGGCGGGCAAAGCTCGTGCCCTGGCTCGTCCCAAAGGGGATCCCGATCGGGATGGGCGGCTTGTCGTTCCAGTTCCAAGCGTTGCACGGGCACGCTCATCACCAACGCTTTCAATTGCAAATCCGAGGGCTCCAGCTCCAGGGATTCGGCATGGGTGTAGTAGATGGGCACCCGGATTCCCGCTTGGCGCAACAGAGCCCGTGTCCAGCCGCCGGCGCACACCACCACCTGGCCTGCTCCGTAGCAGTCGGCTCCGGACTCTACGCCCGTGATGCGCGCTCCCTGCCGCCGCAGGGCCGTTGCTGTTGCGATCAAGAGGGATCCCCCCAATCGTTGAAAGGCTTTTTGAAAGGCCAGCGCCGTCAACAAGGGGTTGATGTGGCCATGCCGAGCCCAGAGGACTACTTCCAGAGCGGCCGGATCCAGCAGCGGCTCCAGCTCGCAGGCTGCCGCCACCGAAATCCGCCGGGGTGGGATGCGACAGTCGGCCAGATCCGCCTCAACGGCCTCTGCATCGTAGCCGGGGGCAATGGGCATGAGCAGATCCAGCTCGCGAAATTGAATATCTGCCTCCAGCTCTTCTGACAGGGTGCGGTAGCGTTGGATCCCTTCTTCCCCCAGAGCTTTGAGCAGCGGCGTTTTGCCCGCCCAATGGGCCAAGCCCCCGTAGCTGTAGCGGGTTGCTCCGTTCAGCACTCCATCTTTCTCCATCAGCAGAACGGATCCCCCCTGGCGGGCCAGTTCATAGCTTAGGGCTGCCCCGGTAATCCCACCACCGATCACGATCCAGTCGTAGTTGGCCATCACTTCCCTCGTTGCCCTGAACCTCATCTTGCGGCAAAGTGGCTCAGTTTGGGGTAGCAAGCGCAGCAGAACTCGGATCCGCACTGGTGGCGGTACTGGCTGAAGAGGAACTCGCAAAGGGCTTCCTTGAGTCCAGATTGAGAGTCCCCTTGGGTCCAGAGTCAACATAAAAGGCAGGTTAGTGGCATCGGCCATCTGCAAATGAACCTGTGGCGGCATCCGGCCCAGACTTTATCGCTGCACACTTCCCCAACGGGCAAACCCAGACAGACATAGTATCAACAGAAATAGGCAGGGATCGCCGGGATCTCTGCCCATCTCAAGCCCGAAATTGGATCTCTTCTCGGCTTTCCTCAAGCCTCTTCAAGACTCCTGCGCCAGGCGGGCGTAAAACAGGCCTTGAATGCGAACAGTGTGGGGTTCCATCGCCCCTTGCTCGGTGCTGGAAGGCTGAATGCTAACAAAGGATCCCGCCATTTCGCCAGTGCTGGGATCCACGCGAGCGATCCGCAGCGACATTTTCCCCTGGGAAACCTCGTCCACCTTGCGGTTGGTGGCAAAATCATCTTTGGCAGCCTGTAGACCTACCGCAGTGTCGTAGCCGGTGTTGGATCCCCGCCCGCGCGGGTCGAGGAAGGTGCTGCTGTGATAGCCGGGCACCAAGAACTCCCCTTCAAAATCGGTCGAAGGGTCAATGGCAGATCCCCGCGCAGTGGCGACCAAGTCCTTCACGCTAAACAGAAACGGCACCAGCTCGCGGCGGGGCATTTGGCCGGTGGTCGGCTGAAAGGTGATCCCATCCACCACTTTGAGCTCCAGCACGCCGTCTTTGGGAGTCACCTCGGCTTTAATCGGCCCCAGAGTGGCCGCTGAGATCATGATGTTTTTGGCCTTGATGAACTCTTTCTCGCCGTTCCGCTTTTCTTCTTCCACCTCAATTTGCACCGGCTGGAAGCAGACATCCGTCAGCTTCAGGGATCCCCCCCTAGGCACTTCGATACGGCCCCGGGCGTTGTCCGAGACCGAAGGGCAAATGGCGGCCTTGCCGGTGTTGCGGATCTGGTCATAGGTCAGCGGCGCCTTGGCAGCCTTAGCCGGAACAGCAAAGACGCTCAAACAAAGCGCCAACAGGATGGCGAGCAGTGGACGGTACCGCATAATCAACCTCGAAAAACCTTTTTTGAATCTGAACGCTGCTGGGGGAAATAAGCCCGAATGCCCCCATTGTACGCAATCGTGATCCCCCTCAGAGGAAGTGCCTCAAAATTAGCCACCCACCAACAGGGATCCCAGCCAGCGTTCCCGAATCTGGGTGATCAACTCGCGGATAGGCTGTTGGTTGACACGGTAGCTGATGGGATGGGCAATCAGGCGAGCTGTACTCTCGAATAGGCAGTCTCGCTCAATCAGGCCGTTTTCCCTCAGGGTGCGCCCTGTGGCTACCAAGTCGACGATGGCATCGGCCATGCCGGTGAGGGGGGCCAACTCCACCGAACCATAGAGAGAGATAAGCTCCACCGGCAAATCCAGGCGGTCAAAATACTCCCGGGCGCAGCCGACAAACTTAGAAGCCACGCGGGCATGAGCAGGCAACTGAGCTGCCGAGTGGTAGGGGCTATCTTGGGGAAGGGCCACCGACATGCGACAGTGGCCAAATTGGAGATCCAACAGGTGGGCCACCCGCGCTTCGGTGCCGGCATAGCGCTCCCGCAAGACGTCGTAGCCGACAATGCCCAACTGCGCCTGCCCGTACTCCACGTACACCGGCACATCGTGAGTGCGCACCAGCAGCGCTTCGTAGCGTTGTCCGTTCAGCCGGGTGGGGGATTCAATCCGCAGCAGGCGATTGCCGGGATCCAAAAAACGGCTGAAATCGATCCCCACCTGCTGCAGGCATTGAATGGCCTCAGGCAGCAAGGCCCCCTTGGCCAGGGCAATCGTGATGGGTGGGCTGTCGGGACGGCCATCCAGCATCTTTTTCAGGATCTACTACATTTGTCTGATACATCCGTCTGAATCTTGGGCCAGGAGCAATCAATGTAAGAATGCTGGGATCCCCGTCTGCCGGGTGGAACTCTCAGGAGAGACGGGGCAAAACGAGGGGCTCAGGGGAAACCCTTAGCGAAATGCCCAGAAGAGCAAGCTCCCTTGATTGTAGGGGATCGGAATCCCAGCAGCGATTCCCCGGCCTCTTGAAAGCCCCACCGCTTCTCTGGAATGCCGATCCTGGGATGATAAAGTCAGAGCACGGTTAGCCCGGAGGAGTGACGACGGCATGAAAGCCATGATCCTGGCAGCAGGCAAAGGCACGCGGGTACGGCCCATCACCTACATGATGCCGAAGCCGATGATCCCCATTTTGCACAAGCCTGTCATGGAATTTTTGGTGGAGCTGCTGCGGGAACACGGCTTCGACCAGATCATGGTCAACACCAGCCACTTGGCCCACCAAATCGAAGACTACTTTCGAGATGGGCAGCAATGGGGGGTTCACATCGGCTTTTCCTTCGAAGGCCATTTTGAGAACGGCCAGCCGGTGGCCGAACCTCTGGGCTCCGCTGGCGGTATGCGCAAGATCCAGGATTTCTCCGGATTTTTCGACAGTACCTTTGTGGTGCTCTGTGGGGATGCCCTGATCGACCTGAACCTCACGCAGATCGTCAACTTCCACAAATCCAAGGGAGCGCTGGCCACTGTGGTCCTGCGGCAGGTGGATCCCAGCCAGGTCTCCAGCTATGGGGTGGTAGTCACCGACGAGACGGGTCGCATCACTGCTTTCCAAGAAAAGCCTAGGCGGGAAGAGGCCCTCGGCCACACCATCAACACCGGCATCTATGTTTTCGAGCCGGAAGTGTTCGACTACATTCCCCCCGGCTGCCCCTACGACATCGGCAGCGATCTCTTCCCGGCCTTGGTGAAAGCGGGTGCCCCCTTTTATGGGATCACGGCTGACTTTCAGTGGGTGGACATTGGCCGCACCCACGACTACTGGCTGGCGGTGCAAAAAGTGCTGCGCGGCGAGATCAAGGGAGTCAAGGTGCCTGGGATCCAGATTCAACCCGGCGTATGGACGGGGATCAACATCCGCGCCAACTGGGATCGCATCCACATCGAGCCACCGGTCTACATCGGGGCCAGCAGCTATTTGGCGGACGGGGTCAAACTCATCGGCCCCACGGCAATTGGCTACGGATGTGTGTTGAATGAAGGGTGTACGCTGGATGGCAGCTTGATTTTTAACTACACCCAGATTGCGGCAGGCGTGACCCTACGCCACCAGATGGTGATGGGTCGCTACTGCATTTCCTCGGATGGCAATGCCATCGACACTGAAGAGTCCAACCTCACGTGGCTGATCGGAGATGCCCGCAGCAATGCCAACGGCAAATCCCCATAGCTCCCTCTACCTCTACGGGATCGTCGCTGCCCCTGGCCCGCGTCATCTGAGTGTGGTGGGGCTGGACAAGCAGCCGGTGCAGGTTCATGGGCTGGGATCCCTGGCCTTCTTGTACTCCCAGGCTCGACAGGAGCGCTACCTGGCCAGCCGGGCCAACTTGCTCGCCCATGAGGCCGTGCTGGAAAAAGTGATGAACGAGGGACACCGGGCTCTGCTGCCTCTGCAATTTGGCCTGGTGGTGAGCGGCTGGGAGCAGGTGGAACGGGACTTGGTGCAGCCCCGCTTGGCGGATCTGCTGGCTCTGCTGGAGCGCCTGGAGGGCAAGCGGGAGGTGGGAGTCAAAGTCTTCTGGGATCCCGAGCAGGAGCTCAAGCTGGGGCTAGAGGAAAACCCTGCCCTCAAAGCTCGGCGGGACGAAATGGCCGGCGCTCCTTTGGGATTGGACGCGGTAGTTGAGATCGGACGGGCTCTGGAGCAGCTCTTAGAGCAGCGACGTCAGCGCATTGCCCAGACCTTTACAGCAGCCCTCAGCCCCTTGGCCAGCGACCGCGTAGAAGGAGATCTGCTCACCGAAAACATGGCCTACAACGGCTCGTTTTTGATCAATTGGGAAGATGAGCCGGTTTTTGCCCAAAAAGTAGAGGAGCTAGACCAGACCTTCCAGGGGCGGCTGCGCATTCGCTACAACAACTTCACCGCTCCCTACAATTTCGTCAAACTTTGACACACTCAGCTGTATTGGGTCACTTCTCTACAAAAGACAAGGGGAGACCGCTCGGCTGAATGGTCGAAGGCAGGGATCCTTTTGGAAATCTGCTCAGGTATTGTGGGGATGGGCGCTGCAGTCTGTAAGCCGAGGGAGACGGTATGGGGTTGCTTATTTTTATCTTGTTTTTAGCTCTGGCTGCCGGGATCTTGGCTCTAGCCCTTTACCACGAAAAGAAACGTCGAGAAGCTCTGGAGCGGGTAGCTGCACAGCTAGGAATGCGCTTTTCTGCCCAGTTGCCTGAAGAGATTCGATCTCGCTTGTTGCAAGCAGGCTTTGGACTGTTTGAACGAGGCCATGGGCGGCGTTTCTATAATTCGATGTCCAAGCGGCTGATCGATGGCACTGAGATTACCGTTTTTGATTACCAATACACCCGGGGCAGTGGCAAGAGTTCTAGCACTTATCGCCAGTCCGTCTTCTACGCCTATCACGAGGATCTTCATCTGCCCCGTTTTCGGCTGCACCCCGAAAATGCCCTTTTCCACGGCATCGCCAAAGCCTTTGGCATGCAAGATATCAACTTCGAGAGCCACCCTAAGTTCTCCCGGAGCTATCTCTTGCGAGGAGAGAATGAAGCCCAAGTTCGGCTGCGGTTCCATCCTGGCGTCCTTGGTTTTTGGGAGCAGCATCCCAACTATTGCGCCGAAGGAGCTGGCGCCCACCTCATTCTTTGGCAAAATGACCGACAGGTGAGTCCCGAAGAGATAGCAAAATGGATGCGCTTGGGGGAAGAGTTGACGCAACAGCTGCGGCGTAGGTAGCAGCAGAGCCTACGGCCCCCCGCCGCGAACGGTCAACCTCGGCCTAAACCTCACCCCAAGAGGGTGCGCTGCAATCTCAAGAACCTCTCTACTGAGCGCCGAGGGCCGCCAACAAATCATCTGCCAACAACACCGCCGTATAGACCAAAGCCTGTCGTTGCTCAGGAGACAAATCGCCGACGGGAGTCTGGGGATTGCTCACGATACCTTGCAATACCTTGCTGGCTATGTATTCCCGCTTGGAAACCCCTGGGCTGGAGATGGTGGGGTTGTCGAGAGAGAACTTCTGATGGTGCTCGAAGGGGAAGGCGTATTCGGGGGCAACCGGCATCGCTCGACTCCAGATGGATCTCTACACTCTGCTTTGCCTATTTTCCCATCCTCTCTCGCTGGGGATTTTAAAAAAGCGGTGCCTCAAAAAAGACATAACGGGTTATCGTAATCAGAGAGATCCCTATGTGGGGGAAGGATCTGGGCTGCTCTCCCTTGGGAACAGTGGACATGCATTTGAGGGATTCTTTTCGACGCACCAAAATTGTTGCCACCATCGGCCCTGCCAGCTCAAATCCAGCCATTCTCAGGGAGATGATCCTGCAAGGGGCAACCACCCTTCGCCTGAACTTCTCCCATGGGGATCACGAGCTACACCGCCGCAGCATTCGCCTGATCCGCCAAACCGCGATGGATCTGGGCATCCAGGTCGCCATCTTGCAAGACCTGCAGGGGCCGAAAATCCGCCTGGGCAAGTTCGCCGAAGGCTCGATCACCCTCAAGGCAGGGGATCCCTTTGTGTTGACCAGCAAACCTGTCTTGGGATCCCAAGAGCGCAGCTGGGTCACCTACGACAAGCTGGCCCAAGAAGTGCCCGAAGGAGCGACGATCCTCATCGACGATGGTCGAGTGGAGATGCGGGTGGAAGCCGTGGATCCGGAAGCGGGCGAACTCTTCTGCCGCACCATTGTCGGGGGTACCCTCTCCAACAACAAGGGGGTCAATTTCCCCGGTGTGCGCCTGAGCATCCGCGCCGTGACCCCAAAGGATAAAGAAGATCTCTACTTCGGCCTCAACCAAGGGGTGGATTGGGTGGCCCTCAGCTTTGTGCGGGATCCCTCTGATGTGCTGGAGCTGCGGGAGCTCATTGCCTCAGCCAAACGGCCTTCTTCCGGCTCAGCCGACAAGCGGGTACCCATCATCGTCAAGATCGAGAAACACGAGGCCATTGAACAGCTGCCCCAGATTTTGGCCCTCAGCGACGGTGTGATGGTGGCGCGGGGAGATCTGGGGGTAGAGCTGCCTGCGGAAGAGGTGCCGATCCTGCAGAAGCGGGTGATCGCCCTGGCCAACTCCCTGGGGATCCCGGTGATTACGGCCACCCAAATGCTGGACAGCATGGTGCACAGCCCCCGGCCTACCCGTGCCGAAATCTCCGATGTGGCCAACGCCATTTTGGATGGCACCGATGCCGTCATGCTCTCCAACGAGACGGCTGTGGGCAAATACCCTGTCGAGGCCGTTGCCACCATGGCCCGCATTGCCGTGCGCACCGAGCGCGATTACTTTGACCTGACCTCCGCCGACCGACGACAACGCCTTCGCACCCTTGCCATGCAGGAGCTGAGCCAAAACAACGGCAACAGTCCTGCCGGGATGCGGCCCAAAACCCTGATCACCGACTCGATCAGCCGCGCCGTGGGGGAGATCGCCCAAGAGTTGGATGCTGTAGCCGTGATGACCCTGACCAAAACGGGGGCTACTGCTCGCAATGTCTCCAAGTTTCGCCCCCGCACTCCCATCCTAGCCGTAACCCCCCATGTGGAAGTGGCACGGCGGCTGCAGTTGGTTTGGGGGGTACATCCGCTGTTGGTTATGGATTTGGCCACCACCCGCCAGACCTTTCAAGCGGCCATCAGCTTGGCTCAGGAAGATGGCTTGCTCAAGGATGGCGACTTGGTGGTGCTCAGTGCAGGAACCCTGCCAGGCGTTGCGGGATCCACCGATCTGATCAAGGTGGATGTGGTGAAAGCGGTGGTGGCTCAAGGCAAAGGGTTTGGCAAAGGCATTGTCAGCGGCCCGGCCCGCATCTTGAGATCCAGCCTCGATGCCGGCAAAATCACCGCCGGAGACATTTTGGTTGCCCAATCCACCGACGCCAACTATGTGGAGGCCATCAAACAGGCAGCCGGCGTGATTACCGAAGAAGAGGGAGCCTCCTCTCATGCGGCGGTCATTGGCCTGCGGCTGGGGGTGCCGGTGCTGGTGGGGGTCAAGGATGCTACCCGCTTAATCCGGGATGGATCTATTGTCACTTTGGATGCAGAAAAAGGCATAGTGACCGCGGGAGCCGATGGCTTGGGCTTTTAAGCGGGCCTTAAGGTTGCCTGCAATACAAACTTGTATCTCTTGCTACGAAACGAGACCCAGTTCTATGATGGGGGTAGCGAGGCAAGATTTTCCCTGACCCTTCGGTGCGTCCCATCCATTCCACGTGTAGGTTAAGCTATGCCCACTTTACAAGCCACCCACTATGCGGTTGAGGCCATCCAGGAGGAAGCTCGTCGCCTCATTCAGCAGGGGGTCTTACGCCGCTCTGCAGCCATTGCCCACCTGCAACCCTTTTTCCCGCAGCGGGAGTGGCAGGCGATTGCCCAAGAGCTGGAGCTGCAAGACTACTGCCCCTCGGATCCCCTCTGCGATTTGATCGGCAACTGCGAGGAGTGGAGCGAAGACTGACTCTCGATCTGCCGAGGATGGCAAGCGGTCGGCGTTGGCAGACAGCCAATGCCTCTTTTTATTCCAGCCGTTTTTTCCTCCTCTAATCTGTCGGCGGTTAAGCTGGATGAACTATAGTCAGTAATCAAACATCCCTTTTCGCCGGGTTCGCATGGGTCAGACGGCTGTCATTGCCACCTCAGATGGAGGTCTCGACCTGAATAGCCTCGGTTTTGAGGTGCCAGGGTGGCTGCGTGCTCTGCTTTCCGGTGCCGAGGATCCCGGCGATGGGTTGCGGCCTTACACGGCTGAAGAAGCCAATCTGCTGCGCCGTGCCTTTGAGTTTTCCTATTGTTTGCATCAGGGCCAAAAACGCAAATCAGGGGATCCCTACATTGCCCATCCGGTAGCCGTGGCTACTCTCCTGCGGGAGCTGGGGGGGGATGCGGTGACAGTGGCAGCCGGCCTTTTGCACGATGTTATTGAGGACACAGAAGTTACCCCAGAAGCCCTGGAAGCTGAATTCGGCTCTGAAGTTCGCCTACTGGTAGAAGGAGTTACCAAACTCTCTAAGTTCAATTTCTCCAGCAAAACCGAGCAGCAAGCGGAAAATTTCCGCCGCATGTTTGTGGCCATGGCCAAAGATATTCGAGTCATCGTGGTCAAGCTGGCGGATCGCTTACACAACATGCGCACGCTGCAGTATCTCTCCCCCAGTAAGCAACGGCAAATTGCAGCCGAAACCATGGAAATTTTCGCCCCTTTGGCCAACCGGCTGGGGATCTGGCATTTCAAATGGGAACTGGAAGACTTGGCTTTTAAGTATCTGGACTACGAGGCTTACCGGAAGATTCAGGAATTGGTCAACGCCAAGCGCGCCGAGCGAGAGGCAGAGATTCAAGCTTTTATCGAAGAGCTGCGGCAGAACCTTCTTCAAGCGGGACTGGAACGCTTTGAGATCAGCGGACGGCCCAAACATTTGTACAGCATCTATCGCAAGATGCAGCAGCAGCACAAAGAATTTCACGAGATTTACGATCTCTCGGCAGTGCGGGTGATCGTGCATACCAACAGCGAGTGCTATCGGGTGCTGGCAGTCGTTCACAACTGCTTTCGCCCCATCCCTGGGCGTTTCAAAGACTACATTGGTCTGCCCAAGGCCAATCGTTACCAATCTTTGCATACGGCGGTGATTGGCCCGCAGGGAAGACCGGTGGAGGTGCAGATTCGTACCGAAGAGATGCACCGCGTGGCTGAGTACGGGATCGCCGCCCACTGGAAGTACAAGGAGGCCGGCAGCACCACTGTCAAGCCCGACGAGGAGCGCTTCACCTGGCTGCGACAGCTGTTGGAGTGGCAAAACGACCTCAAAGATGACAAGGAGTATCTGGACACCCTTCGCGAGAACCTGTTTGAGAGCGAGGTTTACGTCTTTACGCCCAAGGGGGACTTGCTGGCTCTGCCCCAGGGATCCTGTCCGGTGGACTTCGCCTATCGCATCCACTCCGAAATTGGGGATCACTGTGCAGGAGCGCGGGTAAACAACAAGATCGTGCCCCTGGATACCCGCCTGCGCAACGGCGACATTGTGCAGATCATCACGCACAAAAATGCCCATCCCAGCCTGGACTGGATCAATTTCGTTGCCACCAGCTCTGCCCGCAATCGCATTCGCCAATGGTTTAAGCGCTCAAATCGTGAGCAAAACATCGCGCGGGGCCGGCATTTGCTGGAGCGGGAGCTGGGCAAAACGGGCTTTGATGCCCTGCTCAAATCAGAGCGGATGCAGAAGGTGGCCGAAAAGCTCAACTACGCCAGCGTAGAGGATTTGTTGGCCGCTCTGGGTTATGGCGAGACGACCCCCACGCTGGTGATCCATCGGCTACAGGAGGTCAGCAAACCGGCAGTATCCCCCCCTACAGAGGAGGAATCGCTTGAGGGATCCAAGCTGTTGTTGCCGCGGGCTTCTGTGGCTTCCAGTTCCGTCAAATCCCAATCTCCCATTCTGGGGGTGGAGGGTCTGAAACACCAGTTGGCCAAGTGTTGTAACCCGCTGCCGGGGGATCCGATTTTGGGCGTAGTCACCCGCTTTAAGGGGATCAGCATCCATCACCGGGATTGCCCAAGGGTGGCCCAGGTTTCGGGGGAACGGCTGGTGCCGGTACGATGGAACGAAGAGCAACTGCGGCGGAGCACCCAGATCTATCCGGTAGAACTGCATCTGGAGGTTATCGACCGCGTTGGGGTGCTGCGGGACATTCTTTCCCGTCTATCGGATCAAGGCATTAATGTTCGCAATGCTAAGGTACAAACTTTTGCCAACCGCACCGCCCTGATCGATCTCTGTATCGATGTACGTGATAAGAAACAGCTCACCCAGGTTCAAAGTCAACTGCGCCAGCTTTCTGACGTGATCGTGCTGCGCTCCCGCCATCACCAAAACGGATCCCGTTGACCTACGCCTGGCCCTTCGCGGGTACGGACTCTAGACCGCATCCCTATTGCGACTCGCTCCTGCAGCAGCCCAATTTTGGGTCAGGCGCTGTCCCATCCTCATCCTGACCTCCTTTGCCGCTTCTGGTGCGCAGAGCGCTTTCCCGCCCCTCTGGGGTCTTGCCAAAAATCCCGTGTCAGCTTACAGGTGGCCAGGCAAGGCCGACAAGCCCAGAGCAATATCCCAGGCTTTCTTCGACAGCCTGTGGAAAACCTGTGGAAATCCAGCGAAGCCCGCCCCAGCTCCGGTGGAATCCCCAGCCATATCTAGGGGGAAGGATTCACTACCTTAGGGGATCTCACACTGACTGTGCGTTAATTTTTATGAATTTGTCAGAAAACCATAACATTAGCCTGTGGAAAACCTGTGGAAAAACCTGGAAAATCTGTGGAAAACCTGTGGAAAAACCCCCCAAGTTATTAACAGGTATAAATACCCTGTGGAAAAGTGGCCAAGTTATCCACAGTTTTTCCACAGGTGGGGAATAGGCTCAAAAGCTCATGGCACAAGGTGTTGACGATCACTTTCCACAGTTTCCACAGCCCCTACTACTACTAGATCAAAAAATTAAATTAGGCAGGGATCGAAATTTCAGATCTGTCCTACGCGCGAGGCAAATTTTCCAAAACTCGACCGCAAGGGGAGGGATCCAACCGGGGCAGTCGGTGTAGGATCTGCGTGTGCAGCCCTCAAGTGCCCCCCATGGTGCAAGCTCAACGTCCTGTGGATCGAGAACTCGAGGCCGAGTCATTTGCGGCAGTGTTGCGCAGCAGCAAGACTGCAGCTCCTCAGCGTGGGGAGGGATACCTTGACGGGGCCGTGGACTCGTCTCCGGAGGGTTTCAGCTTCACCTGCGAGCAAGCCGATCTCAGCCACCACCTCACTTCCGTTGGACGGGCTGTGGCCAGCCGCCCCGCCCTGCCCGTTTTGGCCAATGTGTTGGTGGAGGCCGACGCGGAAACTCAGCGGGTTGCTTTGACCGCCTTTGACTTGAACTTGTGCATTCGCAGCGAGTTCGAGGCTCAGGTCAGGGGATCCGGTCGCACCACCCTGCCGGCCAAGCTGCTCAGCGACATCGTCAGCCGTCTGCCCAGCGGCCCAGTGACTCTTGACGCGAGCAGCCAAGCCAAGGAGAGTGCCCCTGTGATTCTCATGTCGGCAGCCGGCCAGTACCAAGTGCGCAGCATGTCGGCTGAAGAGTACCCCACCCTACCGGAAATATCGCTCCGCACCGCCGACGCAGATGGCGATTTTGTGGGGGAGGAAAGCCCAACAGCTCAGGCCCTGGAGCTGCCCATCGAGAGCCTGTTGCAAGGGATCGGCCAAACCCTTTTTGCGGCCTCTGGAGATGAGACCAAGCAGGTGCTCACAGGGGTGCATGTCAAGCTCTTGGCGGGGGATCCCCCTTGCCTGGAGTTTGCAGCCACCGATGGGCACCGTCTGGCGATGGTGCAGGTGGAGGCCGAAGGGATCCCGGTTGCTTCGGCCCATGGGGAAATAGGGTTGGATTTCACCATTCCTGCTCGCACTTTGCGAGAGGTGGAGCGCATCCTCGGCACCCAGACCGCGGCCTCTACGGTGGAATTGCGGTTTGACCGTTCGCGTCAGCGGGACGGAGTCCCTTCCCAGGTGCAGTTTGTGCTGCCTCCTCGCGCCAGCAAAACGCAGTGCCAACAGCGGATCACCAGCCGCCTTTTGGAGGGCCAATATCCCGACTACAACCGCCTGATTCCCAGGCAATTTGAGCGGCAGATAACCCTGGAGCGTCGGCCTTTGATTGAGTCGCTGGAACGGGTGGGAGTACTCGCTGCCCAAAGAAACGACATCGTCAAGTTCAATCTTTCTGCCGCAACCCAAACCCTGCGCATCAGCACCGAGGCGCCCGATGTGGGCAGTGGCGAGGAATCGTTGCCAGTGCAGATGTCTGGTCCTGACCTGGAGCTGGCCTTCAATGTGCGTTACCTGCTGGATGCCCTCAGGGTGTTTCATACGCAGCAGGTGAGCCTGGAGCTAAACGGCGCCACGCAGCCGGCCATCTGGAAGCCCCTTGGGGCAATGCGGCTCTGTTATTTGGTTATGCCGGTGCAGCTACGGGCTACCTAGTCTTAGGAGAGCTCCACCCAGCTCTAGTCCAAAACTCTCAAGATCATCTCAGTACAAATCTACAGTTGTTTGTACAAATCTACAGTTGTTTGCATTGCCCCCTCTCCCAGAGGGAAAGGAGCCAGGGATGGTCGCGGAAGCGGCGCCGAGCGTTCAGGGAGCATGCCTCTAACCCCCAAAACC
>NZ_JANSHV010000084.1:0-853 GCF_047461775.1 Synechococcus sp. R6-5 | reverse complement strand
GATCTCCCAGCGCCGGGCGTATCGAGCAGGGGCCTGCTGGGGATCGGCCTCGGTAATCAGAAGCAGGTACTCCCCCTTCCGCAAACGGCTGCCCATCAGGTAGGTGGGTTGCCCCCACAGCCGAACCGGTTTGGGCAGGGCTTCCCACTCCCCGTACCCCAGATGCCGGAACAACTGCTGGACGGGTCGGCTGTGGCCCTTGTAGGTGACCCGGCTCCCCGCTTTGATGCGCAGGGTGTAGGGCACTTTCTGCCAGCGCAGGTAGCGCAGAAAGCCGGTGCAGGCAAACTCCCGATCCGCACACAGGGACTGGATGCGCGCTTTGGGTAAGAAAGTGAGCAGCCGTCGGAGCAAGCCCAGTCGCTCCCGCAGGTTACTGCTACCGGCCTTACCCAGAAAGCACCACACCAGGGGGTAAGCTACCCCCTGATGGGCCACCCCGATGAACAGCAGGTTGATGCTGAGGCGGCCCAACTTCCACTCGGTACGATCCAGGCTCAAGACCAGCTTTTGCTCCGGGTTTTGCGGTAAGAGCTGCAGGATCAGCCGTCCGATGGTTTCCTGGTCGAAGCTGAACCCGGCCAGGAACCTTTGGCAGCGGCGGTAGTTGGAGGCGATGTGCACCCAGGGGTTCAAGGCTACGGCGATCTGGGCCAGGTTGACACTGCGGACGCGGATCAAGGCCAGCACAAATGCGGCCAGAAAGTCCAGTCGGGCTCGATGCCACTGCAGGTGGGGTCGAAAAACTTCGCTGAGTTCACTATGATGATTCATGGGACTACCTCTTGGCGGGGCAGTCCCTATTTTTATCAGCTCCTACGTGCTTCTGGCAAGTTTTGTCGTGTACCTAGGT
>NZ_JANSHV010000083.1:0-10057 GCF_047461775.1 Synechococcus sp. R6-5 | reverse complement strand
GGTTTTGGGGGTTAGAGGCATGCTCTTCGGATCCCGAACTAGTTCAATATAGACCGTCGGCGAGAGGGGCAACCCCCTGCACTTAACTTGCAAGGGGTGCGGGGAGCTACAAGTTCCGCGCTCTGGCGGGAAAGTCAGGGTCGAGATACCGACTCCTCTGCCAAGTCGTTCTGTGACGCGGGGCAGGAATGCCCAATGGCAAGGTTGGGAGGCCCAAGCTCTATTGGCTAGAGTGAGGGCGGGGGGATGTTACAAGGAAAGCTTCTGGAATAGATGAGCCACCGGCAGGGCAAATCCTGGAATAACCTCTTCACCTTCTAGAAGATCAACCGATTTCAGGAGGCGGTCAGGCTCTTGAGAGCTGCGATACACCAGGACGTAGTGCTCGCTGGGGTGAACCAGCCAAACCAGGCGGCTGCCATTTTCAAAGTACTCCACCAGCTTGTCATGAATTTCTTCAACCGTATTGCGGGGGGAAAGCACTTCAACAGCCAGATCTGGAGCGCCTTCCAAAAATCCTGTGGGCAGTTCAGCCATGCCCTGCAAGCGTTCTTTAGCAAAAAAAGAGATGTCAGGGGAGCGCCAATTTCCACTCTTCATCTTAAAAGCAGTGCTGGAATCTAAAACGATCCCCAGCTTGTTGGACAAAACGTAGGAGGTCAAAGCTGCCAATAGGAGGCTGCAGACATAACCATGGAGTGCCCCCGCGCTTCCCATATCAATTGGCTTCCCATCAACAATCTCGTAGCGATGTCCCTCCCTGGACAACGCCATGAATTCTTCGGCTGTCCAAGCTCTTTTTCCCTGAGTTGGCACAGCTCCGACGGTCATCTGCAAACTCCTTGCTGCTCCTTGGACACCGCAAGCCAAGCCCGCAGGGATCCCCCAGCGGCTTTTCCTCGAGGGGGGACGCCAAAGGCTAAAATAGCCTAGCTCATCCTACTGTACCGACGGAAAAGGCACCTTGATCGAGCGCTACACTCTGCCCGAAATGGGCCAGATTTGGTCCACTGCCCACAAGCTCCAGACCTGGCTGCAGGTGGAGCTGGCTGTCTGTGAAGCGCAAGCGGAGCTGGGGCGGATCCCGCAAGAAGCCCTGCAAGAGATCAGAGCCAAAGCCGCCTTTGACCCGGCGCGGGTTTTGGAAATTGAGGCGGAAGTGAAGCACGATGTTATTGCCTTCTTAACCAACCTCAACGAGCACGTGGGCGAGGCAGGGCGCTACATCCACCTGGGCCTGACCAGCTCGGACGTGTTGGATACCGCTCTGGCCCTGCAGCTTGTGGCCTCGGTGGAGATCTTGCAAGCTCGCCTGGCCGACCTCATCGCTGCTATCCGCGACCAAGCTCGGCAGCACCGCTACACCCTCATGATCGGCCGCACCCACGGTGTTCACGCCGAGCCGATTACCTTTGGCTTTAAGCTGGCAGGGTGGCTGGCCGAGTGCCTGCGCCACCAAGAGCGCCTAGCTCGCCTGCGGGAAGTGGTGGCGGTGGGCAAGATCTCTGGCGCCGTGGGCACCTACGCCAACGTGCCTCCCCAGGTGGAGCAGTTGGCCTGCGCTCGCCTGGGCCTGAAGCCCGATACAGCCTCGACACAGGTAATCTCGCGGGATCGCCACGCTGAATACGTGCAAACCTTGGCTTTGATTGGCTCTTCGCTGGAGCGCTTTGCTACTGAAATCCGCCACCTGCAGCGAACAGAGGTACTGGAGGCTGAGGAGTACTTTGCCCCCGGCCAAAAGGGATCCTCTGCCATGCCCCACAAGCGCAACCCCATCAAGGCGGAACAACTGACGGGGCTGGCCCGTCTCCTGCGCGGGTATGCCGTCTCGGCCCTAGAAAACATTCCCCTTTGGCATGAGCGGGACATCTCCCACAGCTCCGTAGAGCGGGTCATCCTGCCGGATGCCTCCATCCTCTGCCACTATCTGTTGGTCAACATGGCGGAGCTGGTGGGCCAGCTGCAGGTTCACGCTCGCAACATGGAGCGCAATCTCAACCTCTACGGCGGCGTCATCTTCAGCCAGCAGGTGCTGCTGGCTTTAGTGGAGAAGGGCCTTAGCCGCGAGGAAGCCTACCGCCTGGTGCAGGAAAATGCTCATCGCGCCTGGAACCAGCCGCAGGGGGACTTTCGCGCCAATCTGCTGGCGGATCCCCGAGTGATGGCTCACCTGAGCGAGGCAGAACTGCAGGACTGCTTTGATCCGCGGCGCCACCTAACCCATTTGGACGAGATCTTTGCCCGCCTGGGCATTTGAGGATCCCCTATGGTTTGGCAGCGGCAACATGTCCTGGGCTTGGCGGACTTTACCCCCGAAGAATATCAAATCGTTTTGCAAACCGCTGCCAGCTTCCAGGAGGTGTTGACGCGGCGGTTGCCCAAGGTGCCCACCTTGCAGGGGAAGGTGGTGGTGACGCTGTTCTTCGAGCCTTCCACCCGCACTCGTTCCAGTTTTGAGCTGGCGGCCAAGCGCCTTTCGGCAGATGTGCTCAACTTTTCCCCAGGCACCTCTTCCTTGAGCAAAGGGGAGACGCTCTTGGATACGGCCCGCACCTTTCTGGCCATGGGATCCGATCTCTTGATCGTTCGCCATGCCCAGGCAGGAGTGCCCCAACAATTAGCTGCCGAGATCGACCGCCGCGGATCCCCTGTGGGCGTTCTCAATGCCGGGGATGGACTGCACGAACATCCCACCCAAGGTTTGCTGGATTTGTTTACCCTCTGCAGCCATCTGGATCCCCGGCGTCCCCGCCTGGAGTTGCTGCAAGGGATCAAAATCGCCATTGTCGGCGATATTCTCCACTCGCGAGTGGCCCGCTCCGATATCTACGCCCTGGTGGCCGCCGGAGCTGAGGTTCACTTAGCCGGCCCTCCCACCCTGTTGCCCAAAGATTTTGCCCAGTTTGTGCCCGGCCACACGCTCCCTATCCATTGGCAGCTAGAGCCTGCCCTCGAAGGGGCGCGTTTTGTTATCACCCTACGCCTGCAACAGGAGCGCATGAGCGAGTTCCTTCTCCCCAGCTTGCAGGAGTACCATCACTTCTTCGGCCTCACGCGGCAGCGGCTGCGCCTGTGCCACCCAGAGGTGAGGGTTTTACACCCCGGCCCGGTCAATCGCGGTGTGGAACTCAGCTCCGAGGTGATGGAGGATCCCGGCTTGAACCTGATTGAGCAGCAGGTCACCCACGGCGTGGCGGTGCGCATGGCCCTGCTGTACCTCATGGGGGGCGGGCGGATCCCAGCTTAGAGCCCAGATCTTTCTCTGCTCGGGGAACATGTAGAGCTGCCCCACGTCTGGAGTGTTGAAGTCCATCTCCTAGCTAATTCTCTCTGTCAAAACTGTCAAAAGTCGGAAGAAGCTCTGGCCAGAGCTTTTCCCGCCCTGCTGAAATCATGTCCAAGCTTGCCGAGAGGTGAGCAACATCTTTGTCTCAAATTTTACACATCTTGGATCTGGATCGAGTTTTTTTGCAGCCGTCTAAGCTTAGCTCTTATTCAAGTTGTGTCCGTTTGATTGGTTGTCAAATGAGATAGAAGTTCAGCAGTATAAGCCTTTTCGCGGATCCTGGGCTCCAGGATCCTGATTTTGCTGAAATCCAAACTGGCCAAAACCACCAGATGGAAAATCGAGGTTTGGAAACGAGCCAGCACACTCAAAAATATCGATTTTTCTCTTGACTTAACCCAAAGTTAACCTTTAGATATCCCTCCGTTAACTTTGAGGTTATAGGGTTGAAGATGTTGATTTGCCACAGATATTACCTATGCGAACCCTGCTTTCTGCTTTCTCCCTCACCGCTCTAACAGTAGGATTTCTAACAGCGACCTCGGCTCAAGCCCAAACCGTGCAAATCTCCGGGGCGGGCGCGACCTTTGCGGCTCCTTTGCTGCAACGTTGGTTTGACGCCTACAACCGCACCGTAGACCCCACTGTGCAAGTCAGCTATCAGTCTGTCGGTAGTGGTGCTGGCCTAGAGCAGGTGATCAATGGCACTGTGGACTTCGGCGCTTCCGAGGCGCCTTTCTCCGGTGCTCGCCTGGAAAACTTCCGAGCTAAATACCGCTATGAGCCCCTACAGTTGCCTCTGGCGGGAGGGGCCATCGAGTTTGCCTATAACCTGCCCGGCATTGAAGACGGAGAGCTCATCCTGAAGCGGAAAACCTACTGCGGCATCGTGACCGGCGAGATCACTCGCTGGGACGACATTCGCATCAAGGCCGAGAACCCACGTATAGCAAACAAGCTGCCACCCCTGGACATCACCTGGGTACACCGCTCTGATGGTTCTGGGACTACCTTTGTGTTCACCAACCACATCAGAACTGTCTGCCCTAATTGGACAGCCGGTGCTGGTACTTCTGTCGAGTGGCCTGTTGGCATTGGAGCCCAAGGGAATGAGGGCGTAGCCGCCACCATCAAGCAGGAGCCAGGGGCAATTGGCTACGTGAACCAGTCCTATGCCAAGCTGGAAAAGATGACCACTGCTCGCCTGGAAAACAAAGCGGGCAACATTGTTGAGTTCTCGACTGAGGCAGCTACCTCGGCGCTTGATGCTCCCATTCCTGATAACTTTGCGCTGTTGGTGCCCGACCCTGAAGGGCCAAATGACTACCCAATCGTGGGCTTGTTCTGGGTGATGCTGTACCGCGAGTATCCCGATCAGCAGAAGCTGACCAAGCTGGTGGAGGCTCTGAAGTGGACCCAGGGGCCAGAGGGTCAAGCCATCACCAAGGAGCTGGACTACATCCCTATGCCTGAGGCGGCTATCCAGCGGATCTTTGCAGAGCTGGATGCCATCACCGTTAACCCCAATGCGGTGCGATGACTGGGTTGCAGCCTGAACTCCACTAGAGTGGAGCTGGTGGCCGGCTGAGGAGGCAGATGAGGCTTTCTCGGTCGGCTGCTGGGCTTACCTTGCACGGTGGGATTTTTAGGAAAGTTTTGAACCGAAGATGATCATGGGAGAGAGGCTATGACTTCAGCGGCTACGGGTTATGGTTCACCACCAAACCCGGATATCGATGTTGACATTGAGAAAAAGGCGAGCCTGTCTCGGGCTGTTGATGTGGGCTTTGTCCGCCTGACGCTGGCCTTGGCAGGGTTTGCCGGCATTATCCTCATCTGGGTGATTCTTCAAACCACCGAAGCGGCTCTGCCGGCGATTCAGCAGTTTGGCTTGGGCTTCCTGGTTACTGCCCGCTGGAACCCGGTGGAAAACATCTATGGGGTGCTACCACAGATTTATGGCAGTTTGGTAACCTCTCTGGTGGCTTTGATTTTTGCCATCCCTCTGGGCATTGGCACTGCCATCTTCCTGGCGGAAGGTTTTGCCCCCAAGTGGGTAACGGAGCCGATTGGCTTTGCCGTTGAGCTGATCGTGGCCATTCCCAGTGTGGTGCTGGGGCTGTGGGGGATCTTTGTGCTGATTCCAGCAGTGCGGCCCATCTTTCGAGCCATTAACCAGACGCTGAGTTGGATCCCTTTCTTGGGTGGCCCGGCTCCGCGGGGGCCCAGCTTGTTGATAGTGGCTGTGGTGCTGGGGATCATGATCTCTCCCATCATCATCTCCATTACCCGCAGTACCCTTGAATCTCTGCCACGCAGCCTAAAAGAGGGGGCTTTGGCTTTGGGGGCAACCCGCTGGGAGACCATCTTAACGGTGATGATCCCTGCCGGCCTGTCGGGCATTGTCAGCTCGATCATGCTGGCGCTGGGACGGGCCCTGGGAGAGACCATGGTAGCGGCCATGCTTTCCGGCAACGCCAACCGCATCAATATCTCCCTAATGCAGCCGGGATCCACCATTACCGGCTTGATTGCCTCTCAGTTTGGCGAGGCAGGACGCTTGCAGGTTTCGGCTCTCATGTATGCCGGCGTGGTGCTGATGGTGCTGACGTTATTGGTCAACATTGTTGCCGAGATCATCATCCGCAAGTTTCAAAACTTGGAGCAGTAACTTGGGAAGCAGAAAGAAGATAAAGGAGCACTGTTATCATGTCCGACTCAGCACAGCTTGCCCCTGAGAAGGTTGACATCGACATTACTCGTGCCGCCATTGCCCCTGTCCGCAATTACACAGGCATTGTCCTAACCCTGCTGAGTGGCCTCTTTGTGGCGGTGATCATAGCTTCCCTATCTTGGGTGCTGTGGGATGTGGGCAAGGAAGGCATCCAGCGGATAAATTGGGATGTCCTCACCCAGACCCGCTACCCTGCCCCTGGCCTGGCGGAAGGGGGCTTTGGTCACGCAATTGTCGGCAATTTAATGGTGCTGGCTACGGGGGCGGCTTTGAGCTTTC
Organism: Synechococcus sp. R6-5; assembly: GCF_047461775.1. NCBI lineage: Bacteria > Bacillati > Cyanobacteriota > Cyanophyceae > Synechococcales > Synechococcaceae > Synechococcus > Synechococcus sp. R6-5. The sequence goes on along the minus strand of NZ_JANSHV010000083.1, from coordinate 3,755 downwards.
CCTTCGGCATCTTGGCGGCAGTGTACTTGTCTGAATTCGGTCGCGGCACCCGCTTGGCTTATCTGGTTAAGTTTTCCTGCAATGTGCTCACGGGGGTACCGGCCATTCTCTGCGGCCTGTTTGCCTATGCTGTGGTGGTGAGGGGATCCGGCTTTTCGGCTTTCTCGGGAGGGGTGGCTTTTGGCGTGCTGATGCTGCCGATTGTCGTCCGCTCCACCGAGGAGGCGTTGCTGCTGGTTTCGCCCGACATGCGCTTGGCTTCCCTTGGCCTGGGCTCAAATCGCTTTCAGACCACAATGCGCGTTGTTTTGCCGGCAGCGGCACCGGCCATCGTAACCGGGCTAATCCTGGCTTTGGCCCGAGCGGCAGGCGAGGCTGCACCTCTGCTCTTTACCGCCTTCAACAACAATTTCTGGTCTACTGATCTCTTTGGCCCGGTGGCTACCTTGCCGGTGATGGTCTACTTTTTCTCCATCATTCCCTACAGGGTGCAGCAGGAGCTGGCTTGGGCGGGCGCTTTGGTTTTGTTAGCCATTGTTTTGGCGGCCAGCTTGACCGCTCGCTTTTTGGTGTACAAGACCAGGAAATAGCCTGAGGATTCTCAACAAAGTCTTGAATCGAACTCTTCGTCGAACTCTAGCTCTTTTTGTGAGTGCTGCCATGCAAACTCAATCTCTTAACCAGACCTCTTACGTTTTCAGGACCGAGAACCTGAATGTCTACTATGGCTCCAATCTGGCGGTAAAAAATGTTACTCTGGACATCCCAGCCCGACAGATTACTGCGTTTATCGGCCCTTCCGGCTGTGGCAAAAGCACGATCCTGCGCTGTTTTAACCGCACCAACGATTTGATCCCCGGTGCTCGTGTAGAGGGCAAGCTCACCTACCACGGCAAGGATCTCTACGCCAAAGAAGTCGATCCGGTGGCGGTGCGGCGGCGTATCGGCATGGTCTTCCAAAAACCCAATCCCTTCCCCAAAAGCATTTACGACAACGTGGCCTACGGCCCGCGGGTGCTGGGGATGAAGGTAGACTTGGACGAGGTGGTGGAAACCTCGCTGAGGCGGGCTGCCCTTTGGGATGAGGTGAAAGATAAACTGAAAGAAAACGGCCAGTCGCTGTCGGGAGGTCAGCAGCAGCGCCTGTGTATTGCCCGCGCTCTGGCGGTACAGCCGGATGTGATTTTGATGGATGAGCCCTGTTCGGCACTGGATCCCATTTCCACCCGCCGTATCGAAGAGCTGATGAAGGAGCTGGAGGAGGAATATACCATCGTCATCGTCACCCACAACATGCAGCAGGCCAGCCGCGTCTCGGATATGACGGCTTTCTTCAGCGTGGAGCTGGTGGGATCCAACCGTGTGGGCGAGCTGATTGAATTTGACAGAACTGAAGTCATCTTCAACAGCCCCACCAAGCAAGCCACAAGAGATTATGTGGAGGGCCGCTTCGGCTAATCGACCTGGCCGGACAGGGATCCTTCCCATACTGTTCTCGGCAAACCCTTTTGCAGGCAATTTCTGCCGATGATGGAGTCTGAAGAACCGTTGCACCCAAATACGGATACCTATGATCGTTGCCGCTCCTGACAAGCTGCAGGCTTTGCGTTCTGACTTAGAGGGTATTGAGATCATCACTGATCCGGCTCAGGTGGCCAAGTTGTCGTTGGATTTTTACCACTACAGCCCCGTGCTGAGCCGACAACTGAGCGACAAGCGGGGAGATTTGGTGGTGCGCCCCGCCGATGAGGCCGAGGTGATGCGGGTGGCAGCGGCCTGTGCCAGGCTGCGGATCCCGGTTACGGTGCGCGGTGCCGGTACCGGTAATTACGGCCAATGTATCCCGCTGGCCGGGGGTGTGATCCTGGACATGGGCAAGCTCAACCAGGTGCTTTGGGCAAAGCCGGGCTTGGCGCGGGTGCAGGCGGGGGCCAAGTTGATGGCCATCGACAAACACACCCGGGAGATGGGCTGGGAGATCCGCATGGCTCCTTCCACCTATCGCACGGCCACCATCGGGGGGTTCATTGCCGGCGGCAGTGGTGGCATTGGTTCTGTGACTTACGGCCAACTGCGGGATCGGGGCAACATCTTGGGGCTGCGGGTGGTCACCCTGGAGGAAGAGCCGCGGGTGCTGGAGCTGCGGGGAGATGAGGTATTCAAAGTAAGCCATGCCTGGGGCCTCAATGGGATCATCACCGAGGTGGAGATCCCGCTGGCGCCTGCTTATCCTTGGGCGGAGCTGGTGGTGGCCTTTCCCCCTGAAGTGGGCTTTATGCCCTGTGCCCATTTTGGCCAAGCCCTGGGCGATGCGGATGGGATCCTCAAGAAGATGATCAGCCTGCACGCTTGGCCGATCCCCAGCTACTTTGCACCGCTGCGGGGTCATTTTCCAGAGGGATCCGCTGTGGCCCTGTTGATGGTGGCCGAATGCAGCCTGGAGCCGCTGTTGGAGCTTGTCCGGGAACATGGGGGCCAAGTGGTTTACAACAAAACGGCCCAGGAGGCCAGCAAGGGGATCTCGCTGGGGGAATTTTCTTGGAACCACACCACTTTGCACTGCCGCAGCGTGGATCCCAGCCTGACTTATTTACAATCGGCTTTTCCCGCCGACCGGGAGCTGAAGCTGGTGCAGCACATGTACGAGTATTTTGGCGACGAAGTGCTGATGCACCTGGAGTGGATTCGCATCAACGGGCAAGCTACCCCCGTCGGCCTGCAAATTGTCCGCTTTACCACCGAAGAGCGTCTAAACGAGATCATGCGCTACCACGAAGAGCAGGGAGTATTTATTGCCAACCCCCACACTTTCATCATCGAAGACGGTGGGCGTAAGGTGATGGATCCCCGCCAGATTCGTTTCAAAGAAGAAGTGGATCCCTATGGGTTGCTTAATCCGGGCAAGATGCGCACCTGGCAGGAGCGCGCCTCTGCTTGAGGAATAGCAACAGTAGCACAGCAATTGGCCTCAGTCTATCTATGTTGCCGGTATTTAATGCATAATGGATTGCCTGTGTGAGGCAAGACCAGGCCAGAACTGTGGGGTCGGTGCTGTGGGAAATGCTGTCCACTGTCGAATGCTTGTCAAACTTCCGGCAGCCAATCTTCTGCCAGCACCAACTCTGGAGAGTAGGGACAGACATCTGGAAATGTCGAGATTTCTATCCCCGTTTGCCTGGCTGCTTGGCGGCGCGCCCGTTGATAACTCTCTTCAAGTTGCTCTACCAGATAACCTTTTAGGCTAGGGCTATCTTCTATGGCCAATCCGATTTGGGTTCGCGCATCTGTAATGGAATCTAGCCAGCTATCTGAACGGCGCTGAGGTTGATATTGCCACTTGAGTAGATGCAGCAGAAGGCGAGTTAATTGACTGGTAATCCCTCGTCGTTCGCTCTTACCCAAATTCTCAACCTCTTCAATTAAGTGTGTTAGGTCAATTTCATGCCAGCGCCTTTCCCGCAATAGCCGGGTTGTTCGGTCAATCCACAAGTTAAAGTCTGTCGAGTATAGATTGCTCATAGCTTTGTCCTGCTGAAAAATAGGGTCGCGATAATTATGAAATCCAGACTACGTCCTTCTTGAGTTTACTACAATAAAACCTGTAACACCTGAGTTCTCAACCGTCTGGGAGCAGAGCACTCTGGTGACAAACCTTATCCAGACAACTCTTTCTATAGTCATTTCGATTTAAAGCAGGACACTGCACCCACACCTAGGGTGCACCGAGCCGGAAGGCTTTTCAAGGACTCCGTCCC